>CAZKGB010000237.1:0-4674 GCA_964551935.1 uncultured Lentimicrobiaceae bacterium
CCCAGGGAATGTGGCAAAACAATAAAAACAACCGGGCTCCGGACCATGTGCTTCCGGATGCCACCATCAATGACATTTCCACTTTTGCGTTGGGTCAATATCAAACCGAAAAAATAAACGTTGAAGCCGGTTTACGATACACTTACTATCATTTAAATGTTCCTGAACAGCCTAAAGGCCTGTCTGAAGAGCCTCCTATGGAATCGCTGACAAAACATTACAACAACGTGAGTTTTTCGATGGGAGCCACTTATCATATTACGAAACAGTTTCTCATAAGAGCCAATGTAGCTTCGGCTTTTCGGAGTCCCAACCTGGCAGAGCTCACGCAGGATGGCGTTCACGCTACACGGTACGAAAAAGGCAATCCCGATTTAAAAACGCAACGCAACACCGAAGGAGACCTGGGTTTGCATCTTCACACGGTTCATACCACCATTGATTTATCGGGATTTTACAACCATGTAAACAACTATATTTACCTGAGTCCTTCCACCGATTCCACGTTAGACGGCCTTCCAATTTATTATTACGAACAGGATCAGGCGGTGCTTTTCGGCGGAGAGGCAAAAGTTCATGTTCATCCCCATCCCCTGCACTGGTTACATCTTATGGCCGACTGGTCGTATGTAGTCGGGAAAAAAGTTTCCGGTGGTTATCTGCCGTTTATTCCGGCACAAAAATTTAGGTTTGAAGTTAAAATTGAAAAAGAGAAGTGGTCGATACTTAGCCATTCATTTTTTAAGATTGGAACCAATATTGCTCTGGCACAGGACAAGCCGGCTCGATTTGAAACTGCAACCGCAGGTTATTGGCTTTTGGATACAGGCGTTGGAACTAACATCAAAATCGGAAAACAACCGGTTTCGTTATCCATCCATGCCAATAACTTACTCAACAAAACCTATCAAAATCATCTTTCTACTTTAAAACCCATGGGTATTTACGACATGGGGCGAAACATGGCAGTGGTGTTAACCATTCCAATTGGCATAAAAAATTAACCGGTAAAATCCTTATTGATTTAACTGCTTTAACCAAAAAACACACGAATATTAATAAGATACTAAAGTTCCGTCACTACGGTAAACAGTACCTGGGTTTCGTATTGGGTAACATTATTTTATGCTTTAAAAAAATCTTTTTTCATTCGTAATACTCGTTCTAAATTTTTTGACAAGTTCATTGTGTACGTATTACAAGTTCTTTGTGTACGTATTATACATAGAAAAAAACAGGCATTTTACATAGTTATAGTTAGGCATTTACCTCTTTTTTTTTATTGTTTCCGGATGTTACTTTGCTGATAACAAACTAAAAGGTAGGAGTTTGGATTTCATCTGCGCCGGTTCTGTTTATAAAAACAGAGTTGGTGTAGATTGATTTCTAAATTTAAATAAGTAAAACTAACAATTATGAACAAGTTAATTCTTCTTTTAATTCTCGTAAGTCTTTTTTCTGTTACAATGGTTGCGCAAGTAGCAATAAATACTGATGGTAGTACTGCAGATTCATCTGCCATGCTCGACATTAAATCGACAAGTAAAGGTTTGTTGATACCAAGATTAACCGGTAGTCAATTAGAACATCTGAATGCAAATTCTCCCGCTGAAGGTTTGCTGATATATAGCTTATTGGATAGCAATTTCAGCTATTTTTCAGGTGGGAATTGGTATACCTTAAAACAAGTGAGTGAGTTTGATAACATTATTGATGAAGACGGTGACACAAAAGTTTCGGTTGAAAAAACAGCTGATATAGATAAAATTATTTTTACTGCGGCGGGCATCGAATATCTGGTTATTGATACGGGCAGAATGGAATTTCTTAATAATGGAAATTCAGTATTTATTGGTGAAAGTGCCGGTTTAAGCGATGATCATACGGATAATCAAAATGTGTTTATCGGTAAAAATTCAGGACGGTCAAATACTACCGGCCAAAACAATTGCGCCATAGGTAAAGATAGTTACTTCTTAAGTACTACAGGGTTCTATAACGCAGCAATAGGAACCAATGCGCTATACTCCAATTCAACAGGTTTTTACAACACCGCATCAGGAGGCAAATCATTGTTCTCAAACACAACCGGGTCAGGAAACGTGGCTTCCGGATACAAATCGTTATACAGCAATACAACAGGCTATTCAAATGTTGCTGTTGGAACAATGGCTTTAAAAAACAGTACTACACAACACGGGATTGTTGCCATTGGCGACTCAGCCTTACTTAACAACGGTAACGGAGCAAGTAATGGTTCGCAAGAGGCTAACTCAAATACTGCTATCGGCTATAAAGCGCTCATGTCAAATACTACAGGAAACTCAAACACAACTTTAGGAAGTGGATGCATGTCCAGCAATACTACAGGAAGCTACAATGTCGGTGTTGGAACAGGCGCACTAAGTTTAAACACAACCGGTGATAATAATACGGCATTTGGATGGTACGCCGGAACCAACAACACTACAGGAAGTTCAAACGTTGCCATCGGTACCGGTACCTTATTTAATAATACAACAATTTCAGGTTTAGTTGCAATAGGTGACTCTGCGTTATTCAACAATGGTGATGGTGCTGATAATTCTACCGATGAAGGCGGGTTTAATACGGCAATAGGTACATATGCGATGTATAGCAACACAACCGGATATAATAATACGGCAAATGGTTATAGTTCGTTGTATAGCAATAAATCGGGAAAACTAAATACGGCAATTGGAACCGGAGCATTATATGATAACAATAGCGGAAATGATAATATTGCCATTGGTGTTGCTGCACTTAGTTCCAATACAAGCGGAGACAGTAATGTATGTGTAGGAAATTTGGCATTGTGGTATAATATTGATGGCGAAAGTAATGTTGGAATTGGAGAACATGTGCTTTATAAAAACATATCAGGATCTCGTAATAGCGCCATCGGTGTAAAAACCATGTACAACAATGTAGGAGGTCAGAATAATACAGCATACGGATATCAATCGCTTTACAAAAACATTAATAATTCAGGTAACGTATCTATTGGTTTCAGAGCTCTCTATAATAACGGTAACGATAATAATGTTGCCATTGGAAGTGAGGCCCTATATAATAATACTACAGGACATAATAATACTGCTACAGGTTATCAAACATTATATAAAAACAGAACCGGCTACGAAAATACCGCTATGGGATATCAAGCATTATATTCCGATTCAACCGGACACGAAAATACAGCATTTGGATGTCAGTCTCTTTATACAAACGAAGACGGTTACTTCAATTCGGCCTTTGGATATCGGGCGATGTTTTCTAATATAAGTGGCGTATTTAATAGCGCTTCCGGATATGAAGCACTTAAAAATAATACAACAGGATGGTCAAATACTGCTTTGGGGTATACTGCGTTGAATAAAAATATTAATGGAGATGATAATGTTGCCATAGGCGTTGGTGCGCTTTACAGTAATGAATATGGCGACCAAAATATTGCTTTGGGTGTACAAGCCCTTGAAAAGGACACGTTGGGGTCAAACATCATCGCCATTGGTTTTAGATGTATGCAAAATAGCATGAACAAAACCAAAACAATAGCCATTGGCGATTCGGCACTATTTAACAACGGTACAGGAGCAACCTTGTCGTATCATGGCGCTTTTAATACAACTGTAGGGTCTAAGTCGATGTTTGCCAATACAACGGGATATTACAACACTGCTCTTGGTTATGAAGCGTGCAAATCAAACAATACAGGTTCTGGAAACACAAGCATTGGTTATCAGTCGTTAATTACAAATACTACGGGAAGTAATAATACAGCACTGGGCAACGGAGCCGATGTAACATCAGGCAACCTGAGCTATGCTACCGCAGTTGGTTATGATTCTAAAGTGGCTTCCAGTAATTCGTTAATCTTGGGAGGTACCGGAACGGCATATACTTATGTTGGAATCGGCCTGACAAACCCAACCGACCTGCTTCACCTGCAAGCCAGAACAGGATATGATGCCTCAGTTAAAATTGTAGCCCCCAGCTCTTACAGCTCAAGTGTTAAACTTTTTGAAAATGGAGATTACGGTTATGAGTTCGAATATGATGGCAATGACGATAAACTTTATCTGTGGTCACGAAATTTTTCCGGTAACGAGGGCAAACGAATGACATGGCTTAAAAATGGTAATGTCGGTATTGGAACTACCTCCCCTTCCTATTTGTTCGAGGTGGGAACCTCCGGCGATGGTACTGAAGCCCGTGCTAATGCATGGAATACTTTTTCTGACAAACGATGGAAAACCAATATTAAACTAATTGATAACCCGATTGAAAAATTGAAAAATATAAACGGGTATTATTATAACTGGAAAAACGGTAAAGATAAATCATTGCAGGTTGGTGTAATTGCCCAAGAGGTAGAGGAGGTTTTACCGGAAATTGTTTCAACAGATAATAATGGTTATAAGTCAGTCGATTATTCAAAATTGGCTCCGCTACTAATTGAGGCTGTAAAACAACAACAACAAACAATTTCTCAACAAAATAAAACGATACAGGAATTAATCAACAGAATAGAAATATTGGAAAATAATAAATAATACTTAATTAAACCAAATTGACTTGTGCTGCGTATTTTTTGTGCTAAAACACTGAACTGTACATTATACCCCCCATATTAACGCGAACAAGCATCCT
>CAZKGB010000238.1:0-4673 GCA_964551935.1 uncultured Lentimicrobiaceae bacterium
GTCGCACACCGGTAAGCGAAACGGTGTACGTGGGTTAGTTCCGCAACCGAGGAATTGTTATTCGTGTATATTCAAAAAACTGATCTTCGGGTAAATCTGATGGCCTTATTTTAAACAACCTCTTAAAATAGAGGGTTTGGTTTGTTATGGGGGGAATGGTTTTTGCCCGGTTCAATGTTTTGATTAAAACTTTATGGCTTTTCTTTATTATCGCTTTTTTTCAAATAAACATAGGCTAAAATCCCCGATTCAAATTTGAGCAGTTGGCGTTCATAATCGTCAACTTCATACCGGTCGGCTTGCAGTAATTCTTTATCGGTAATGTCGAAAATAGTTCCTGTCACAAAATCGTTATCATTTCCTGTGTATTCAAGAATGGGGTGTATGTTAGTACCACTTGATTTAATCACTTCCGGATCGGTAATAATAAGGTTTTTAATTTGGTACCGTCGTAATATATCCTTCTTCCCGGTTAGCAATCTGCCAAAGGTATCCATCTGAACCTGCTTTAATTGCAGGGTGCCGTACGAAAAAAGTTTATTCATGGTGTACAGGTTTTATTGTTATCGTAACGCTGCCATATTTTTAGAAAGTCAGCGCAAAGTGCTCTGCATTGCAGCTCAATAAAATAGAACTTAAAATAACAAACATATTGCTTTAATACTTCCGGACAGGTAAAAACCCGGTTTGGCTTTGAGTTTTAAAACTAACTTGTGCCGTTATATTCGCCGGTTTTCAGTATTAAGGTAAACCTGGTTCCATGGCCCTCCCTGCTTTCAACATGTATTGAGGCTTTGTTGCGATCCATAAACTCTTTTACAAGAAGCAGCCCCAGTCCGGTACCTTTTTCATCTCGGGTTCCTTTTGTTCTGATATCCTGGTTGGGGTTAAACAAATTATCCAGTTTTGCTTTTTCCATGCCTATCCCTTCGTCTCTAATTTCAACAATAACTTTTTTATGATAGGATTTGGCACTTATTTCAACCGTGGTGTTTTTGTACGAAAACTTAATTGCATTAGAAATCAGGTTTCTAAATATTATTTCAAGCATGTTTCGGTCGAAATAGGCTTCCAGGCTTTTTGGTACGCTGTTTTGTAACCGAATATTTTTTGAGGATGCATGTTGGCTTTGAGAATCCAACACCAATTGTGCAAGGCTGTTAATATTAATCATTTCGGGGAACGATACAATTTTATTTTGTTGCGCCCTCGACCAGTTTAAAATATTTTGAACCATCTCGAAAAGGGTGTGGCTTGAGTGGTACATTACATTGGCATACGATTTTAATTCATCGATTGATGCTACATCAATGTTTTCTTTTAGCAGCTCGCTAAATCCCAGCAAAGCATTAAAAGGGTTTATCAAATCGTGTCCGATAATCGAAAACACTTTACTTTTGGTGGCGTTGCTTTCGCGCAGCTCCTGTTCCACTTTTTCTTTATGAATAATCTCTTTTTCCAACCGTGTTTTTGTTTTTAACAAGTCGGTGGTTGCCAGCTTGATTTCTTGAACCAAAAGCTGTTGTCGTTTGCGTAAAACCAGTGTACGGTAATAATAATAGGTGGTTCCCAATAAAATAATAAAAAGAATCAAAAGTACTGTAAACCAGATTTGAAAATAAAATGGTTTGGGTAAATAAAATTGTAATTTGGTGTTGTATTTACTCCAATGCCCCACTGTGTTGGAAGCGTTAATGGTCAATGTGCTGGTGCCATAATCCGATAAGCCGAGGGTGATGGTGTTTTCGTTTCCCAGGTTTACCCAACTTTCATCATTAATTTTATACCGGTAGTTAATGCCAAAAGGATTTATATAATCTAATCCGGCATATGATATTTTTAAAGCATGGGTTCCCCGTGAAATGACGATGGGCTTTTTAGAGTGTATCACCGATGCTTTGACAGGAATATTATTAACGGATATACCGGTAATTTGTAATTTGGTGTTAATGGTATCCATTCTGAATTTTTCAGGATAAAACCAGGTTATGCCTTTTATTCCTCCAAAACAAAAAAACCCGGTACTATCTTTAAAATAGGCATTGGTATTAAATTCATTGTCTTGTAATCCGTATTTTTTATCAAAATTGACAAACAATTCCTGCCTCGGGTCAAACCTTGATATTCCTTTGTTGGTGCTTAACCATAAATTTCCTTTTGCATCTTCCAAAATACCGTAAATGGTGTTATTGGGAAGTCCGTCAGAGGTAAAATAGCCTTTAAAAGTGGCTGTGCTGTCGATATATTGATACAAACCGTTGCCGGTTCCGACCCAAATATTGCCATGGTGGTCTTCAACAATTGTTTTAACGGCATTTACATAATAGAGGCAAGAACCTGAATCACGGTCGGTAAAACGATTTAGTATTTTACCCGACTCCGGATTTATTACAACAATTCCATCGGTCATCGACCCTGCCCATAGTTCATGGTTGTTCCTTAGGTGAAGTGTTAAAATATTACCATGAAGAAAATCAGGAATCTTTTCAGGAGAAAAAACGGAAACTAACTTCTTACTTTTATAATTGTAGAGAAATAAATTTCCCCTGATGCTGCCAAGCCAAATTAACGAGTCGCGATAAGGCAAAAATTTATAATAGGGTAACCAGTTTATGGCACTGTCGGAGCTAAAAGGATAGATGCGTTCTGTCTTGCGGCTCTTTATATGGTACCTGATTAAATAAGTTCTCCCTTCCATCGCCAGCCACAAATAGCCCGGATCATCGGGAAGTTCCGCCAGATAAAAAGGAAATCCATTGTCAAATAATTTTGTGCAGTTATTATTTGTGAGATTAATTTCATCAAAACCAGTATAACCACCCACGTACAAATGATTTTTTATTTTGTAAGTGGTTCGAACACTTTTTATATGCAATGTGGGCTTGTGAGTGTTTAAATTACTGGCGGTAATAAACATCGACGATTGCGGATTGTAATAATATAATCCCATCCCGTTGCTCCCCAGCCAAATGATACCCTGATTATCTTTATAAATGGACAGAAACCCGTTGAAATCAAAATTGTTATTGGAAGTAGTGGTATTGTAATATGTTTTTTCATCCGATCGAATGTTGTATTCAACCAAACCGTTATCCATAGTTGTAACCCATAATATACTGTCGTTTATTATCTCAAAGGAGTTGATAATATTGTTGTTACCTATCTTGCCATAATTCTGGTTAATAAAAAACTGTTTAATCTCGTGGTTGTTTATGTTAAGCGAGATAACACCTGTCCGGTGAGTTGACATAATAATATGGTTTTTGTCGAGCATTTTGATATCGGTAATTCCAACCGGCACTTTTTTTTGATTATCTCCTTTGAGCTGAGCTGCAAAAAGCGGTATTTTTTTTGCGGTACCAGTTACGGTATCGTATAAAAAAAGACCATTAATGGCAGAGCCTATCCATATATTACCCCGCTGATCTTTAACAAAGCTGATTCTATTGATACTGGTTTTGACACTATTTTGTTCTAACAGAGAGACATGTTTAATTTCGAGTGTCCGGGTGTTGATAATATCAATCCTTTCGTTGGCAAACCCCACCAGCATAGTGTGCGGTTTAATAAAGCGTATTCCCGAAATATAATTTCCTGCAATGGAATAGGGGTTGTTGGAATGGTGGCTCAGAACAGTAAAACTGTCAATTTCGGGGAAATAGATACTGATACCGTTTTGTTTGGTTCCTATCCATAGATGATTTTCAGAATCTTCGGCTATTCCGGTAATGCTATTGGCACCAATGCTGTTTGTTCCGTCGTGGCTTTGGCGGTAAACGGTAAACTTTTTGCCGTCAAAACGATTTAGCCCGTCGCTGGTACCGAACCACATAAAACCTCTGCTGTCTTTATAAATAACATAAATGGTATTTTGACTTAATCCTTCGTCGGAACTTAGATGGGTGAAACGCAGGTATCCGTCGGCAGCAACTACCGTTGACAATATAAAAAGAAAAAACAGTATCAAATATTTTTTAAACATGCAAAAGCTTATTTCTACTTCAAAGGTAATAAAAAAGCAATTGATAATAGCACCCGATATTCTTACCCATATATGAAGCAACCGGTTTTATTCGTCCGAAATTTCCTCCAACAATTTACGATAGGTAGAAAAAACGCGGGCACGCGAAACAAAGCCAATATATTTTCCCTTGTCCACTACCGGCAAATTATAGTTTCGTGAGTTTTGAAATTTTTGCGCAACCGATTCCATATTTTCATCAGGCGAAACAATGGGGTCGGGCATAAACATAACCTCCTCCACAAATATCTTATCGTAAAGTTCGGGTTTAAAAATGACATTGCGAATATCGTTAACAAATACGAGTCCGTAAAAGGTGTTATCGTCATCTACAACGGGAATAATATTACGTTCCGATTGCGAAATAACCTTTACCAAATCGCCAAGGGTGGCATCTTTATGAATGGTTTTAAAGTTGGTTTCGATAAGCGATTTCACGTTCATCATCATCAATACCGCTTTATCTTTATGATGGGTTAACAGCTCACCCCGTTCGGCCAGCCGTTTGGTGTAGATGGAGTGGGGTTCGAAATACATAATGGTCAGGTAGGATACCGTGGCAGTGATAATTAAGGGTGTAAACAGGCTGTATCCACCGGTAAACTCGGCGATAAGAAAGATGCCGGTTAAAGGGGCATGCATTACGCCGGCC
>CAZKGB010000239.1:0-4668 GCA_964551935.1 uncultured Lentimicrobiaceae bacterium
AATGTTCCAGCGTCCGGTTCTTACTTTTAATCCTTCATTCCATGCGGAAGCCTTCCAGTCGCTTAGCAAATCAGGGTCTTCAATAAAATCGGGATTTGGGGTTGTCTCTTTCCAAACGTCAGGGCCGATAAGGATGTAGTTATCGTTCAATTGCTCCTGAATAACTTTTGCTTTGGATGCCAGTACGGTGTAAATACCACCAATTTTGTTGCAAATTTCCCAACTTATTTCAAATATATAATTCGGTTTCATATTTTTTTCTGTTTTTAATGCTGAAGTCGTTTCAATGTTAAACGGTTTTTATTATTGTTGTAACCAGGTTTTAATCACTTACTTTCTCTCTCAATCTGTTGCTAAACTATAGCAGCAACGTTCATGGTTACTAATTGTACAAAACCCGGACATCATAGCGATGCCCGGGACAATGTGCGTTCTATTTAAAACTAAACTTATTTTCTGAAAAGTTCTTTTAGTTTCTCTTCAACGGCTTTTTGATACTTTTTGATGTCAGCCTTTTTGATGTTCTTTATATCTTGTTGAAGCTCTTCGTAAGTTTTCCTTGCTTTTTTATTCAGGTTTGGAATTATCTTTTCCGTTACTTCATGGCTTGCATCTTTAAGGGCTATGGTTAACTCATTAATATCAACCTCTTTAATCAGTTTTTTTATGGCGGCATTCGACATATTTTTAATGTCGTCGAGTTTAATGTTTTTGTTCAGGTCGATGGTTTCTTGAACCTTTTTTTTCGATGATTTAATTTTTTTTCTCGTAACATCTTCAATCTCATCCAAAAGCTTTCCGGACATTTCTCTTATATTTTTCAGGTCATCGTTAGACGATCCGCAAATGTTATCAACACGAATAATAAAATCGGACAGTACATTCATAAAATTGATAAAAGCTTCGTACGGAGTGCCGTAGGGGTTGAAATATTTATGGACGTCGCCATCAGAAAACCATTTAGTACACATATAGTAAAAATGGTCGGAAGTTTGAAGCAGCAGCCAATCTCGCTGGATTTGTTCATCCTGACAGTTTTTTATTTTTTGTTCAAGATTGTATAGCTTATCAAACGCTTCATCCTGGAGGTCGTTGCCCAGCCAGGCAGTCAGGTCGCGTTCTTCATCGGCCCACGAAATAGGGTAAGGAACCTGGATAGGCCCCACAGGCTGTAAGGTTTCGGACACTTCGGCCGGGGTGTTAAAAGTGAAGTTTGAATGGGAGAATACCCTTCCCGGCAGTGCTCTCATAAAGTCAAAAATACCGGTTTCGGCCCACTGATGTTCCCCAAATGTTTCGTAATCCATAAAAAGGTTTATCACCTCCTCTTTCTGGTCGATGTTGTTTAACCAACCAACAAATTTTTCAGTGGTTAAAGGCCATTCGCCCCAGCTTTGTTGTGAAAAGCGGAAGGCTATATCGTCGCTAAGCTGGAAGTTTTTTAACAACAGTTTTAACTTGGGGTTGATGGCGTTGGTGTAGGCATAGTTGGGACTTCTCCATCCCAACACATGTTTGGCACCTTCGGTGAGCATGGTTTTGTATCCCATATCGGCTACCATGGCCCCGATTTCATCGGAGTAGATAAGTTCGGTATTTCTAAAAGTGGTTGGTTCAACACCAAAATAGTGCTTTATTTTATCCGACTGAATGTTAACCTGTTTTTTAAACTCCTCTTTGCTTTTTAATGCAGCTAAAGAGTGTGAATAGGTTTCGGCTAAAAATTCTACATTGCCGGTGTCGGCGAGGCGCTTAAAGCTATCCAGCACATCAGGGGCGTACTCGGCAAACTGATCCAACGCTACCCCCGATATGGAAAAGCTGACTTTAAAGGCGGACCCATATTCGTTAATCAGGTCGAGCAGTAACGCGTTCATGGGGAGGTAGTTTTTATCGGCCACTCGCCGCATGATAAAACTGTTGCTAAATGTGTCGAAGTAATCGTGTTTTTCGCCAATATCGAAAAAGCGATAGTTGCGAAGGCGGTAGGGTTGGTGTACCTGAAAATAAAAACAAATGGATCTCATATTTATAATTTTTTGTATTTCTAATGATTGTATAACAATGATTCGTAAATGGCTTTAACCTTTAACGCTGCATTTTCCCACTTTAGCCCATCTACCTCTTTTTTACCCAGTTTTTGGAACATGGTTGAAAGGCCCTGGTAGTGAAGGAGTCCGTAAATGGCATCGGCCATACCGTCAATATCCCAGAAGTCGATTTTTAATGCGTGAACCAATACTTCGGCTACCCCCGATTGTTTTGAAATAACTACCGGTACGCTGGAACGCATGGCTTCGAGCGGAACAATACCAAAGGGTTCGGAAACCGAAGGCATGACAAACACATCGCTCATAGAAAAAACGCGGTTTACATCGTTGCCTTTTAAGAAGCCGGTAAAGTGAAATTTATCGGCAATGCGAAGATGCGCTACCCGTTCGATCATCCGGTTTAGCATATCGCCCGATCCGGCCATAACAAATCGGACGTTGGGATCTTTTTGTAAAATTTTATAAGCGGCTTCAATAAAATATTCGGGCCCCTTTTGCAAGGTTATTCTGCCTAAAAAGGTAACCAGCTTTTCTTTGTAAGGTTTCTGAATATTTTTTACATCTTTCAGCATGGAGTGGTCAACGGCATTGTGAACGGTGATAACTTTATCAGGATCGATACCGTACCTGTTGATGACAACGTTTCGGGTGAGATTGCTAACGGTGATAACCTTGTCGGCTTCCATCATCCCTTCCCGTTCGATGTCGTAAACCTGTTGGTTAATATTTTCTCCTGAGCGATCAAATTCGGTGGCGTGCATGTGTACTATCAGCGGTTTGCCGGAAGTTTTTTTAGCGGCAATGCCGGCAGGATAGGTTAACCAGTCGTGTGCATGGATAATATCAAAGTTTTCTTTGGCCGCCATTCCCGATGCAATCAGTGCGTAACGGGCAACCTCTTCCATCAGGTTAAGGCCGTAATTTCCCGAAAATTCATAGTGCTTCGAAAACACATTGCTGGTAAACGATTCGCCGGTCTTTTTGTTTTCTTCGTAAGTTTTGGTGTACTCTTCCGGATCGACGTAAGGGATGATGTTTGAGCCAACTTCCATATATTTGATGTGGCTCCAAAACTCTTTGTATTCCTCATCGTTAATATCGAAAGGAACATCACTGGCGCTTACCAGTTTTACTGCCTGTTGGTCTTCATCTCCATACGCTTTAGGAACAACAAATATCACATCTACTTCTCGTTTGGCAAGCCCTTTGGTTAATCCGAAACAGGCTGTGCCAAGTCCTCCGGTGATGTGAGGCGGAAATTCCCAACCGAACATTAATACTCTCATACTTTTTCTATCTTTAACTATTTATTATCTAACATCCACTTAATACGTAACAATTCGGCAACACTCCATGCTTGCGAAATGGCTCCCCCGGCACTAAACGGAGGGTCGCCATTATAAATTTCAGAAATGGTACCGATTCCGGCTTCTGTCATCTCTGCTTCAAAAGCGTTGTAATGTTCTCTGATTAAAGCTTTCCCCTCTTCGCCATGCAGTTTTAGGTAGGCATCGGCAAAAGCTCCCAGCAACCAAGGCCAGGCAATTCCCTGATGATACGATAAATCGCGGGAGGTTTCATCGCCTTTATAGGTTCCTTTGTAGTCGGGGTTTTTGGGTGAGAGCGTTCGCAATCCGCGAGGGGTTAACAACTCGTTTTTCACCATTTCAACCACCATGCTCTGTTTTACTTTGTCCAGCGGACTGTAGGGAAGCGATACGGCAAAAATTTGATTGGGCCTTACAGCCACATCCTTGTAGTCGCCGTTAACATAGTCGGCCAGGTAACCTGATTCCGGAATCCAGAAAAGCTCGTTAAAGCTGTTTTTTATGATTTCAGGCCACTTTGTCCACTTGGCAACAAACGTCGTGTCACCGGCTTTTTCTGCCAATTCAAGGCTAAACATAACCGCATTATACCACAATGCATTTACTTCAACATCGTAGCCTGTGCGAGGTGTGGTTGGTTTTCCGTTAACAACGGTATCCATCCAGGTAAGTGCCTTCCCCTTTTCTCCGGCCCAAATCAGTCCGTTATCGTGCATCTTTATATTATGACGAGTCCCCTTTTTAAATGCATTCAGAATTTGCTTAATAGGTTTTTCGTAATCGCTCCAAATGGTTTCGGGTTTTCCGGTTATGATACTATATTGATGTAGTGTCCAAAAAAACCATAACGATGAATCGACACTTTCATAAGAGGCATCTTTACCGTGGCCCACGTTGGGAAACAGCCCCTCTTTAAGTTCCGACAACATGGTTTTTAAAACCTCTTTAAAACTTTTTTTATCATTTCGTGTAAGGGTTAAACCGGGAAGTGAAATAAAGGTATCGCGTCCCCAGCGGCCAAACCACGGGAACCCTGCTATAACCATTGTTTTCTTGTCTTGCTTAACAATAAACTCTTCGGCAGCGTTTATTAAACAATGCTCAAAACTATCGCGAGGAATTCTTTTCTTTATTTCCGAAGCAAATTGGCGTTTAAACTGTGAAGGGTTCGCCTCTTTTAATCCGGTTGAAATAACAATGGAATCTCCTTTTTTCATTTCAACCTCGAAATGTCCCGGAACGTAAAGGTCTTCGGTAAAAGGATAACCTCTTTCTTTTTCTTTTGTGTA
>CAZKGB010000240.1:0-4654 GCA_964551935.1 uncultured Lentimicrobiaceae bacterium
TGATAGAGGGTGATTTATCTTTAGCTTGTTTAAAAAGATCACGAACCCTTGAAGCTCCCACCCCCACGAACATTTCAACAAAATCGGAACCGGAAATGGAAAAGAATGGCACATGTGCTTCACCGGCCACCGATTTGGCAAGGAGCGTTTTACCGGTTCCGGGAGGGCCTACCAACAGAATACCTTTTGGAATTTTTCCCCCCAGCCTGGTATATTTTTCGGGACTCTTTAAAAAGTCAACCACCTCTTTTACCTCAACTTTTGCCTCTTCCAGCCCGGCAACATCTTTAAAAGAGATGTTCACCGAGGTGTTTTTGTCGTAAACCTGTGCTTTTGATTTGCCGATGTTAAAAATCTGTCCGCCGGCACCTCCGCCACCACGGCTCATCATACGCATAATAAAGTACCAGACGCCAAACAGCAACAAAATATAAAATCCAATGTTCAGTAGATCAGAAGTCCAATCGTACCGGATTTCACTTTGAACATAAACCGGACTTTTAAGTCCTTCTTGTACTTTCGCTACCTTTTCGTCAAATTTATCGGGTGAAATAACAGTGTAGGTAAACTGTGGTCTTTTACCTCCAAAATTTGATTGCTTGCTTACATCTTTATATTTCTCCTCTTTTAACTTTTCGGGCTTGATATAAATTTCGGCAAACTCTTTATTTACTAATACTATTTTCTGGATATCACCATCCTTAAGCATGGTTTGCAACGCACCCCAGTCGGTTTTTTTTGTGGTAGTGTCGCTGTAAAAAAACTGCATCCCAATAAAGATGAGTAATAAAATACCATAAATCCAGTAAAAATTGAATTTCGGCTTTTTATTTTTATTTCCCTCAGGGCCAAAGGGCATTATGGGAGGTGTTTTTTTACTGTCTTTTTTATTTTCTGCCATTTTCTGTTTTCTCTTCAAAATTAATCATCACTTTTATAATCGGTTCTCGGTGCATCTGCCCACAAATCTTCAAGTTTGTAAAAAGAGCGGGTATCATCCTGAAAGATATGTACCACTACATCAAAATAATCAAGTAAAATCCATTCGGAATTATTTACTCCTTCACGGTGAATGGGATTGATACCGCAGTTCTTCTTTACCATTTCCATTACGTTGTCAAAAATAGCACCTACCTGGGTTTTGGATGAGGCGCTGCAAATAACAAAATAGTGTGTAACCGCGTTGGGTATGTTGTTTAAATCAAGACTAACAATGTTTTTGGCTTTTTTGTCCTGCATGGCTTTTACCACGTTTTTAAGCACAAAATCAGCCTCATCCCGAATTATTTTTCCCATATATATGTTTTCAGTGTAATTGGCAAAAGTAATTATTTTAGGGATATAACCCTTCATTATTTAGAACTCTTAACAATTGTATATTTTGTGCTTGGAAAGGTAAGATGAGTAAAAAATATGTACGTTTGTTGTAAATAGTTTGTTGCATGGGAAACAGAAATCAGGACAGTAGTGATATCGTGTTAAGCAGGGATGGCTCGCACACAATATTAAATAGCCGCTTTGGAGAGCATTATCACAGCTTCTTCGGGGCAATTCAGGAATCGCGTCATATTTTTTTAGAAGCCGGTTTGAAAGTTGCTGCTCATGAAAGCGGCAGTGTTAATGTTTTTGAAGTTGGTTTTGGTACCGGACTAAATGCGCTGCTTACCTTTCAATATGCCCGGCAACAGGACTTTTTCGTTAATTATTTTGCCGTGGAAGCTTACCCTTTGGAAGAAGGGGTTGTCGCCGGTTTAAACTATCCTTCCTTATTGCATGTTGAACCGGAAACGTTTATGACGATGCATCGGGCAGCGGGTCAACTTACGGAAATCAAACCCTTTTTTAAACTGGCGTTGATGCCAACCACCTTGCAAGAGGTGAAATTAAAGAGCGATTATTTTGATGTGGTTTATTTTGATGCCTTTTCGCCGGATACGCAACCCGAGATGTGGACTGTTTCGTGTTTTGAAAAAATTTATGACGCCATGAAAAGGGGAGGGGTTTTAACAACGTACTCTTGCAAAGGAATGGTAAAGAGGGCTTTAAAAGCCGCGGGTTTTTTTATTGAAAAACTACCCGGCCCTCCGGGGAAGCGTGAGTTTTTACGGGCGGTGAAAACGGATATACGATAGATATTCTGAGCGCGATATATCTCCCATCAAATTCAGGTTGTGGTAAATTTGCAACAGGTTACTTTACCTTATAATTTAACAACATATTTCCGGAACCGGTTATCAAATTGATTTCACGGTTGTTTTTCAGGCTGGTGATGGTAAAGGGTGTTTCGCCAATCAGCTCTTTGCTGATGCTGATGTTTCCATTTTTATCGAACAGGTAGATGTTGTGTTCCGAGTTCGATACAACACCAAGGACTTTTTTGCGCTTGCTCAGCTTGAAAAAAGCCGGCTTTAACTGAATGTTTGAGTCGAAGGTGTAACTGAACAGCACTTTTTTAAACCGATCAAAAACGGTTAATTTATTTTTATCGACATAAATAAAGTCGGGAGTGCCATCACTGTTAAAATCGTCGTAAAGAAAAAAGTGTTCCGGTGAGAATTCTCCGAAATCGGTATAACGCAACCTGCCCGAAGCCGAAATGTAAACCAGTTTCCCGCTGGTAGTGGTTGTGATAAACAATCCTTTGCTGTTGGTTTTGTTTACGTAAAAGTCGCTGTTGGATGCTTTGTTAAGTTTTCCTTTAATCAAGATTCGTTCTTCCCCTTTCCGGCTTACAATTTTAACCTTGTTGTTAATATCGGTCACAATAAGGTAGTCCTTGTGGTTGGCTACCAGATGCTGAATGGGTTTTACCACTATATCGGGCATCTTAAAGGTTCTCCACCCCTTGATTTTACCTCCTTTAATATTGTAGTTGTAAATTCTTTTATCAGACTGAGCCAGCAGGATTCGATAATCTTTTCTGTTGTTGTAATCAAATAGGTTAAGCCCGTTGGTGGCTGAAGGGTTTATTTTGATGGGATACTGCTTTACCGTTTTACCGTTTTTATCGAAAAGATAGATAAAATCGGAAGTGTTGAACAGGTACTGAATTTTTCCGTTTTTGAAATAATCAACCTGAAAAACATTGCTGACAGGCAGCCCTGAAAGTTGGTTTTTCCAAAGGATGACTCCATCGTATCGTACAAGATAAACCCGGTTGCTTTTATCAAAAACAAGCACGTTGTATTTTCCCGTGGTATGATCTTTAACGGGATAGGGTTTTCCAACCATGTCGTCATCCAGTTTAGTGCGCCATAATGCCAGATTTTCCTGATGCCGGATGGTGCTCTGTTTGATGTACAGGTTGGTGTACACAAAGGGAGGCTGACTGCTCATTTGGAACATGACTCCCGCAAAATCTTTTATAGCGGCTGCATTTAATGTAACTTTACTTGTAAAGCTGCTATTTAAATAACGAGATGCGATACCAACCAAGTCGCTTGTCTTTAAATACAAAGTGAGATTAGATGTCTTAGTAAGTTTGTTTGAAAAACTTTTGAAATTTTCGTTGAGGTCGAGGGTTTTGCCTGTTTCGTACAACCTGATCAGGTTAATAAGCTGACCGGTACTGTTTCCGAAGATGGCGTAATCATCAATAAAAAGATAGTAGTTTTCGTGAATACCGCCAAACATTGGCCCCAGTATGGTCCCCGTCAAGTTTCCTCTCTTTAGTTTGTTAATAGTGTATTTATTGTACGATTTAACTTTTAGCTTACCCGACTTTTTTGCAGAAGCGAGAAGTTCCTTTTTTGCCTTGGCTATATCATTAACCCTGATAACGACAAAACTCTTTTTATCAAATTCTTTTGCCGTACGGGCTGTTGAGACAAATAAAACCTGGTTGCTTATAAGTTTTGAAAAACTGTTGATATCTACTTCTGAATAGTGGTTTATCGATTCGTTGTTTTCTTTTTTAAAATCTGAGTATCCCCTAAACAATAAAAGGGTTGTGTTGTATGGCAGTATTCCGATAAAGTCCTGCGGCTGGGATTTCTGGTCAAGAAAATGGCTGTAACCCTTATTGCTTATGTTTCCTATGGAAAGGCCGTTTAGCACCAGTTCTTTTTTCCTGAGAAAAAGATCGGTAACACTCCATGTTGCGTGTTGAAGGGTTTCTGAAAGAAGGGTAAGATGCTTTTTGTTAACAAATTGTCCTAAAACGGCACCAAGTTTTTTGCCATTCAAATAGAGATGTGTATTAATAGGTTTGCCCGCGGTTTTTTTAATTTTAGTGAACAGTTTACTGTTGCTAAAATGGGTTTCAGAACCTTTAGAGAATGTTTTAAGTGCTTTTAATACCAACGATTCCGATTCTGATATTACAATCATTTCTCCGGCAAATCCTAAGGTTAGATAAAAGTCAGTGCTTCCATTAATTATTTTTAAAACATCGTAACCATCTTCCTTTCTCAACACAAACCCCGGTGAGGAGCCTGTTTTGCCGGCGAATAATTGTTTAAGGTTTTCAATATCAGGTGTAGTGCCAACAGCCGAAACAAACAGTGTTTGAGTATTAAGGCTGTCGCCATAAAATGCAATTAACAAAGGGTTTGAAAACAGCCCGGAATGGTAACTGCTGTTTTCCTTTAACAACGAATCGAGATATTCGGTTTGAACTTCAATATTTTTAAAACAGTTAATTTTAGTCAGACTG
>CAZKGB010000241.1:0-4640 GCA_964551935.1 uncultured Lentimicrobiaceae bacterium
AAAATGAAATTTAACCCTTCTCTGGTAAAAGGCAAGTTAATCCGGCGCTATAAAAGGTTTTTAGCTGATGTTGAACTCGAAACGGGTGAAGTGGTGGTGGCTCACTGCACCAACTCGGGAACCATGAAAACCTGTCTTGAAGACAATGCTCCTGTTTATCTTACACCCGTTAAAGATCCTAAACGTAAAACTAAATTTACCTGGGAGATGATTTACATTAACAACGGCTGGATTGGTATCAATACCTCTATCCCTAACCTGTTGGCTTACGAGTGGATTAAAAACGGAACCATTGAAAAACTCAAGGGCTACACCACGGTAAAACGGGAAGTAACTTTTGGTGACAGCCGTTTTGATGTTTACGCCGAAAATGAACATGAAAAATGTTTCATCGAAGTGAAAAACGTAACCATGAAGGCAGGTGCTTTTGCCCGGTTTCCCGATGCAGTTACCACTCGCGGTCTTAAGCATCTGGAAACATTAGCCAAAGTTAAAGAGCAGGGAATAAGGGCTGTGATGTTGTATGTAATACAGCGAACGGATGTGGAAACATTCGGGCCGGCATGGGATATTGACCCTGCTTACGCCATAGCCCTTGCCAAAGTTCACGATATGGGCGTCGAAATTATTCCCGTTCAGGTAAAAGTTTTACCCGAGGGAATTGAGTATTGGCGTGAGTTGCCGTTTGATCTTGCGCCCATAACCTAAAATTCCGAATCTGTTTCATTAAGCATAGAAACAAATCCGGAAAAATCAGGCTGGTTTCGAGAAATCAGTTTTGTAAAACGTGAACCAAATTAATTGTCCGTTTTAATAATTTTGTGTGTTTTGGTTTTGTTGCCAATGGTAATATTTACCATGTAGGTTCCGTTTGTGAGCTTTTCAGTTGGCAGCATCACTTTGTTAAGACCGTTTACAGCTTCCCCTTTTTTGTTCATCAGAAGTTGTCCGAAGAGGTTATAAACAGATACGGCGTAGGACTGTGGTTTCTCCGATTTAAAAACTACCGAGACCTCTTTGCCTACAGGGTTCGGATAAATATTGCTGAAAAAGCCGGGGACTTTGGCCACTTCTTCCACTCCCATCAGGTTACGGTCGCCCGTAGCATACCAAACGGGCCATTTGGCCACATCGATTAGTAAATAGGCGTCTCCTGTTGAATTAATTTTGTCAGCTTGCATGGCAATTTCACCAATTACTTCATTGCCGTTGTACTGCGTTCCAAAAACAACAATATCATCCAGCTTTGAATAATTTGGAAAGCCCAGATCGTTGTTTTCGTATATGGTGGCTGTTTCACCGGTTTCCAGGTTTGTACCTAAAACGGCATAACTGTTATCGTTATTGTTAAAATAATCGAAGGCGATAATATAAGGGCTGTTTTTTGAAAGCGACGGGTTTCCAATACTAACTCCTTCCGGCAGGCTTGTAAAAACTTTTTCAATTTTTCCGTCACCCCAGCTGTTGGAAGCGTTGTCCCATACCCTGATAACCCCGACATCCCAAAAATCAACATTGGCACCATTGTTATTCACCATTTCGTTGTAGGCATCAAAAATAATGTACTGGCCGGTATAATCCCATTCAAGGGCATCGGCGTAAAGCACGTTGTCAACAGTAACCCCGGGTGTAAAGGTCGGGCTGTAGAGATGATATTTCGACCAATATCCCAACCCATAGTCATACACGTAAATGGCCGAATCGATGTCGGTGGTTATGGCAGCTATACGTTTGCCATCTTTTGATACCGCCACATTATCCCAAATTTCGTCCGGTGAAATAACCTCTTCTTCATAGCTGCCCGAGAGGGAGATACTCCTCATCTTGTTGTCTTCAGAAATCATCACTCCCCAAGAGCCGTTATCCACCAGGCTGGGTTTGCGCTTAAGCTTGGTTTGGGTAACGGCCACAAAATCGGTTCCCTGGGTACTTGAAATATAGAGTGTATTGTTGTCGTTGGGGTTAACATCGTAGCTTAAAATGTAATCCGGACCCGGATTTACAGCGATTCCGCCGGGAGAACCGGAGCCGCTTCCCCCCCCACCGGTACCGGGATCACCGATGCCTACCTGATAAAAGGCATCTGACACGGCATTCATTTCCGTAGAGTTGTTACCATAAATATCTTTGGCCGCCTGCTCAAAGGCAATGCGGCAATCGATGAACTGTGATGACTTGGTCATATAAACCGAAAGCGCGCGGTAAAACAATTTTTCCGCTTTGTTTTTCGAAATGGCTTCGGCAATTTTGTAGTAGGCAAAATTGATAATACCACTGTTAATATGTACGCCTCCGTTATCGCTGGAGCCGGTATATTTTTCACTTACATTGGCCGGCTGATAAGATGGGTCGTTAAAACTGCTTCCGCCATTGTGCGGGTTAGACATGTCGCGCAAAGTACCTGTTGGGAAATAGGGACTGCCTGCAGGGATAATCTTTTCACCTATCTGCCAGTTATCACGATCAACCATGGAACCGCCAATATCGGCCATGGCTTCGTTAATGGCACCACTCTCATATTGATACTCAAGGTTGGCCGTGTTTTGAATAACACCATGGGTCATCTCGTGTGCTCCTACATCTTCGGCGCCGGCCAACGGTTTAAACATGTTGCCGCCGTTGCCGCAAAACATGGCGCTACCGTTCCAGTAGGCGTTGGCCAGACTGCCACCGTTTTCATCCACCACGTTAACGATCGAAATAATGGTTCCCCCGTTGCCGTCGATGGAGTTTCGTCCATGCGTGTTTTTGTAATAGTTGTAAGTATTGTCGGCGTTATAGTGTGCCGATACCGAAGCTGCATCGCTCCACATGTTGTTGGATGAAGTTACCTGGTAAAAATCACCGCTATTGGAGTTGTTGGCATCAATAGTCCAAATGGCACCCACCAGCTCGTTGGGGATGGTTGTCTGCCCGCTGTTAAACATGGGCTTGGTAGTGTTTATCAGGTAGTAGTTTCCGCTAAACTGATAGGTGTTGATGGTGCGCGTGATACCGTTAAGGTCGATGGCGTTGGCAGTAGCAGGGCCATCGGAACAGGTGTTGTTGTATTTGTTTACAATGTTGCCGGTTTGCGCATCAACAAAATATTCCCATCTCTCTAAAATATTGGGTCTGATAGTAATATGCCATACCAGCTTTTCGTTTGAAAGATTCAGTTTAAAATGATAGATTACCAGCTCTGATTCGGTTTCCTTATACGATAGAAGGCTGTTTTTTATCTGATTGGGGTCGATTAGCTGCGAAGTGGTTGCCACATCCTTTTTAACCGTTTCGATGGCAGCACTATTGGTTACGGAAGGGGTGAGGTTGATAGTTGGTGTTGGAAAGTAGGTTCCGTTCATGGTGCTTATCAATCCTGATTTTCCATGAAGGATAACCTGTCCCCCATACACTTTAACTCCTTGAAAATACTGCTGCATTTTGATGTGATCAAATCCGATATCATCACTCCAAATCTGAATGGTTTGAAATTCATACTCGGGATGGTTGATGCGCATGGCTTGTTTCACCTCCTTCATAAATTTAAAGGCAGCCTGTTGCATGCTTTCCGATGAACGGGATGTGTAAGCGGCTCCATCACCATTTTTACACGAAACAAACGATAGCAGCCCGTTTTTGTCGTAATGACTTTTAGTGAAGTGGTAGCTGGTTTTGAGCAGAGGTGTTTTAAAAGCGGTACTTTTAATGGAAAAAACTGCCGTTGAAGGTGTTTGCCTGATAACAACGTTATTGTTTGTCAGCGGTGACGGTTGAAAACCGGTTTTGCTGATACCTGACTTTTGTTTTACCGCGAAGGGATGGGTGTTGCTTTGGCTAAAAGAGATGTTGCTGAAAAGCAACACCGACATAGTAATCCAAAGAGAGAAGGTAAACTTTTTCATGACGATAGATTTAGTGATTGATTATTTATTGGTTAATTCATTCAAGGTGCTGTAAAACGATTTAACCCCATCGGGAAGACCCGTTTGATTGTTGTTCCAAACAATTTTGTTTGACGAGCCTTTTTTAACAACGGTGATAAAGGAATAGATGTTGCCGGGGTATGAGTAACGAAGAGTATCCAGCCCCATCGTACGGGCACCGGAATAAATTTTACTGACTTTTCCTCTTTTAACGTGTTTAATAAAAGTGCTGTCGTTTGTAAGGCTATTGTACAGCCACAGCTCTCCATCGGGAAGAAGTGAATAGGTTTTTACTTCGTTGGTAAAGCCTCCGCCGGTTCCAAACGAGATGGTTTTCAGTCCGGTTGATTCAATCTTGCCGGTGGTGGTACAGGCTGTAAAGACTGACATAAGCAGTAGAAGGTAAAGAACTTTCATAATAGTTGATTTTTGTTCCAAACAAAGATAATGAAATTTTTTATGCTCTCAAAGTAGTAAGGATAAGTGTATAGAAGGGTTGAGTATTCGTATGGGTTTGTTTATTATTTTATCTTGTGAAGTTGAAGAAGTTCACGGTTGCAAACTCAACATTATCCCGGGCAACAACCCGCCCGCCATGCCTCGATACAATTTGCCTCTGTTATCGTTGCGGTAAATCACTCGGCATGACAATGTTATATTAAAGTATATTGTAAATTGAAAAACGCAGGACGGGTCATCACCCTTCGACACCCTTCGACAAGCTCAGGGTTCAGC
>CAZKGB010000242.1:0-4638 GCA_964551935.1 uncultured Lentimicrobiaceae bacterium
TGTAAATATCGACGTCGGTGTTACAGCCATTGAACAGAACGAGTAACAAAAGGGAAACAAAAAGGGATTTAACTATTTTCATGGTTGCGATATATCAGATTTTACCAAAGACCAAAAGTACAACTTTTAGCATAGCCCATTTACATGACCGGCTAAAGAAATTGGAGGCTTTTTCTGGTATTAAAAACAATTTGACAATTTACGAAGGGATAAAGGTTGCATAGTTTTGTAATTTTATGGGTGAATAAAGTTTCGCGTTATAACCGGCTGTTTTTAATCAATATTCAAACGGGTAAGATTTAGCTTTTAGCGGTGGTGTCTTTTGAGAAGTCGGATGCAAATATTTTTTTTATTGATAGTAGAGCATAAAAAAATTATTTGTTTCTTTGATTTTAGAAAATCCAAAGGTAGGAAATTTGGTTTCGTAAAAAAACCCGCTCTTTATTGAGGCGGGTTTTTTTTGTAAGTACATGAATATCATGGGTGGGCGGGGTTAGTTTGTTTTCGACCTGATAAACTCGAAAAACAGTCTTACTCCAACACCGGTACCTCCAATTGGCCGGTATTTATCGCGTTTTGATAAAAACGATGGTGCGGCTATGTCGAGGTGGATGTACGGATAGTCGGTAAAGTGCTCTAAAAACTTTCCGGCAGTGATGGCTCCTGCTTCCGGCCCTCCGATGTTTTTAAGGTCGGCAATTTCCGATTTTATCTGTTCTTTGTATTCGTCCCACATGGGGAATTCAACAATTCGTTCATGAACCAGGTTTCCGGCTTTTTGCAGCTCGTTAAAATCGGCATCGGCTTTAACCTGCATGCCAACCGTTGCCTGTGGGCCGATGGCGCGTGCGGCCGCACCGGTTAAGGTGGCAATATCAATCACCAGCTCAGGGTTAAATTTTTTGGCGTAAGCCAGCGCATCCGCGAGAATCATGCGGCCTTCGGCATCGGTGTTAAGTACTTCCACGGTGGTGTTATCGAACATGGTAATTACATCGCCGGGTGTGTAGGCGTTTCCATCGGGACGGTTATCGGTGGCGGGAATGAGTCCGATTACATAAACAGGCAACTTTGCTTTTGATATGGCATACATGGCCGAGGCAACAGCAGCAGCTCCCGCCATATCGCTTTTCATGGTATCCATAAAGTTGCCGGGTTTAAGACTTAAACCACCCGTATCGTAAACCACTCCTTTACCTACAAAAACATAGGGTTTTTTATTAACGGCATTGTCGGGTTTCCATTGTATGGTGGTAAAGGTTGGATCATCGATGCTGCCCCTGTTAACGGCAAGCAGGCCACCCATTTTAAGACTTTCGATTTTTTTCTTGTTAAAAACATCAACCTTGGCCCCGGTTTCTTTTCCCATTTCGACGATTGCTGCTGCCAGGGCTTCGGCATTCAGGTCGGCAACAGGGGTGTTTACCAGGTCGCGTGCTTTGTAAACCGCCTCAACCAGGTTTGAAAGCGATTGTA
This sequence comes from uncultured Lentimicrobiaceae bacterium, assembly GCA_964551935.1. Classification (GTDB taxonomy): domain Bacteria; phylum Bacteroidota; class Bacteroidia; order Bacteroidales; family F082; genus B16-G9. Next base: position 1,477 of record CAZKGB010000242.1, read on the forward strand.
AATCATTGTCGGATATTTGAGATGAGTAAACATTGATTTCGGTCAACGAATTTCTTTTTTTATCACTTTCGGTAAAGTATTTCAGAAACTGGTAGTTTCCCAGCATCATGCCTTCAACAAATGCCAGCGTTTCGGCTTTGGAAGCGGTGATAACATGTACCACTGCCCGTTCGACTTTAGCGCTGTTTAATACGGCCTGTACTTCGTTTCCGAAGTGGCGGTAGTTTTCGTAGCGTTTGGCTTTGGTTCCTAAGGTTTCGGCATAAACAAAAATCAATTGATTTTTATACCTGTTTATGGTAATTACATTTTGCCTGGCGCGATGTTGTTTTTTAATGTATTCAATCTCTTCAGGACTTAAACTTATTTGTTTCAAGCCGATTCCGTCTTTTACCAGGTAAATTGTATCGGCTGCCGTAGGCTTACGGAGCGCCTTTTTAATTGTTAATTCCATTTATTTAAATATTTATTTTTTACAAAAATACGCAGGTTATTTTTAAAATAGCCAATTAAGTGTTATAACGCAGATGGTTTTAAGATATTTTAGGAGACATAATATAAATTGAGGTAACGAGCAGCAGGGATGGAAGCGGCAGCCCCTGCACGGCTATGCCAATGTGGAGTTAAGCGGCCGGGGCGACCAACGGAAGCCACCGGCCGCTTATTACGGAACAAGGCATAGAGGTGTAGGGCTATAGCGTACAGCCCGTATAGCTGCCCCTATAATTATTGTTTAGGTTAAAAAGGTGCGTTTGAAAATTTATAGTAAGTTTGGTGTTTTAAAAAAACTACCGGATATGAAAAAGATACTTTTCCCTTTTATAATGGTGACTGCCTTGTGGTGGATAACTTTGTTAACCGGTTGTAACAGCTGTGTTGACGGAACCGGTCATGTTGAAAATCAAACACGTACCGTGGCCCCGTTTAGCGAAATTGTACTTAATATTAACGCGGATGTGGTGGTTGAAGTGGTCGCGAAAACTACCATGCAAATTCATGCGCAGCGAAATATTTTAGATTTGATTACTACCCGTGTTAAGGGTAAGAAATTGATTATTGACGCGTCTCAGTGCCTTGGAAATACGGATCCTATTTTGATTAAGGTGTTTACTCCGAACCTTTATAAATTAACGGTGAATGGTTCGGGGATGATAAAAACCGCCAATCCGGTTACGCTGGGGGAGATGAGCCTGAGCATGTCGGGGTCGGGAAAGATATATGCCGATATCCATGCCAATATTGTGAATACCAAATTGAGTGGTTCGGGCGATATTATTGTTAACGGATCTGCCAATAAACAGAACATCGATTTGAAGGGTTCGGGGAATTTTAAGGGGCTTGGTATGCGAACCAACAGCGTTGAAGTTGACTTGTCAGGTTCGGGTAAAGTTGCCGTGAGTGCCACCAATAAACTGGTGGTTAAGCTTTCGGGCAGTGGAGAAGTTGTGTATGCCGGCGATCCAAAGGTTAAAACCGAAGTCATTGGGAGTGGCAAGGTTACCAAAATGGATTAACGAGCGTTGTATAACGGTAATCTTACCGCCACCTTAAAATAAAACGGGAGGTAGTTCGTTATAGAAGCGAAGTGGTAATATTTAATTTTAAAAACCAGTTGGTTTTTTGTTTTTAGAATTGATGCTGCTTAAAAAAACATTTAATCGTAAAGCCTGTGAAAAGAGTATATTTTCTTTCGTTTTTTCTGATAGTTACCTTGTTTTTTGGTTTGAATGCCGAGGCTCAGCCGGGGGGTAGTTATGCCTATTCCTTTTTGGAAAAGCCGATATCGTCGAGGGTGGCAGCTATGGGTGGAAACACCGCGGCCATAAGGGATGGTGATATTAATTTGGCACTGGTAAACCCATCGTTGATTAATGGCATGATGAGCGGCTCTGTTTCGTTGGCGTATGTCGATTTTTTTGATGATATTAATTATGGTTTTGCACAATATGGCCACACCTTTAAAAAGGCGGGTAGTTTTGTTGGAACCCTGCAATATTATAATTACGGAACGTTTGATTATGCTGATGAAGCCGGCAACGTTTCGGGAACATTTACCGCCTCGGATGCTGCGCTTACTATTGGCTGGGGAAGAGCACTTGACAGCTCGTTTTCGATTGGTGCCGCCGGTAAACTAATTTATTCTCATTACGAGTCGTATGCATCGTTTGGTTTCGCAGTTGATGTGGCCGGGAGTTATCGTACCAAATCGGGCTGGGATATGTCGTTGATAGCCAGAAATATTGGTATGCAGTTAACGACGTATGTTTCGGGCTCGCGCGACCCGTTACCGTTTGATTTGCAGTATGTGATAACCAAACGGCTGGATCATGTACCTTTCAGGTTTTCGTTTATTTACGATCATATCGAGAAATGGAATCTATACTATGAAGACCCTACCAATCCTTCGGGAGGTGTTGACCCGGTTACGGGAAATCCTGTTTACAAAACAGGTGTGGCCAAATTTGGTGATAACCTGATGCGTCATGTTATTTTTGGTGGTGAGTTTTACATTGGTAAAAACCTTATTTTAAGGGCCGGGTACAACTATCGCCGCCGACAGGAGCTGAAGATGAACGATAAGTTGGGCATGGTTGGCTTTAGCTGGGGCATTGGAATTAGGGTTTATAAGTTCAAGATTAATTATTCGCGGGCTACCTATCATTTGGTTGGATCTCCCAACTATTTTACCATTTCGTTTGATTTGAATTCGTTGGCTAAAAAGTAAACATTATTTTTTTTGTCAGGCCTGTTTTTAAAAGTGTTGTTTCGGGACAGTCTGCCTGATAGTCCGTTTGATCAATATCAAGGCTTTGTATTGTGCCTTTTCAGCTTACCGTCAGGTTTGTTTTTTACTTCCCAAATATACAAACCCGTTGGAGCGGTTGCCGTTCATGGTTTTGAAAGTGATGTGGCTGAAACTTTCGGTTTGGAATGGTTGTGTCAGCTGTTCAATGTGTGTTTTGTCGTGATGCCGTAAAACAGCTCCTTCCGGAAGTTCAAAAACACCGTAGGTTCCGTATTTATCTTTAAAAGAGTTGTAGCGATTGATGTTGCGCCGATCGGTGTTTAGCAGGAAGTCGTTCACGTAAATTAGCCCTCCGGGTTTTAGTACACGGTAAATTTCTTTGAGCAAGCCTGTTTGTTCGCTGTTATCGATAATGC
>CAZKGB010000243.1:0-4598 GCA_964551935.1 uncultured Lentimicrobiaceae bacterium
TGGTAGCCATTTTTGGCCCGGGAACAAAAATCCCCGAAGCAGGCATTAAAATGCTGGAGCTGCTTATCGAAGCAAATAAGTAAATTTATATTATACATTAAAAATAAGGTGCTGTAATGCGAAAAATTTTTCTCTTGGTATTGTTGTTGGCAAATTCGGTACTTTTTGCTCAGGATACTTTAACAGGTAAAGAAGATAAAAAGGAGGCCGTCAAAACAGGATGGAATACTTTACCCATTCCCATTGTTACATTTGATACTGATTTGGGAATTGAGTTTGGAGCATCGGCCACTACCGTTAATTTTGGTGATGGCAAAATTTACCCCAATTATTACCACATGATGTCGATCTCAGCATCGATCTATACCAAGGGAAGCGCCACCTTTTTATTTAGTTACGATTCCGACCATCTTTTAAAAGGCTATAAAACGATGTTCGACCTCGCCTATCTGCCCGATATGGCTTACGATTTTTTTGGTTTCAACGGATACGAATCGGTTTACAACGAGGATTGGCGATACGATAATAATCCGGCTTACCGGTCGAGGATGTTTTATAAGCTAAAACGCAAGATGTTGCGTGTACGAACTACTTTGTTAAAACGAATAGGTGAAAGCAATTTTAAAGTTATGTTTGGTGCCGAGTTTTACAATCTAAAATCCGGTTCCGTTAATATCGAACGACTCAACAAAGGAAAAAAAGAGGATGAACTGTTGCCATCTATTGATAGTGTTCCGCCTCTCTACGATCGTTATATCCATTGGGGTCTCATCAGTGAAAGTGAAAAATACGGGGGATTCTTTTCTATTGCAAAGGCGGGAATTGTTTACGATACCCGTGATCACGAACAGGTTCCAATGAAAGGTATTTGGGCAGAGGCTACCCTTTTGTCCGCTCCAAAGTTTTTATCCTCCATGAACAGCGGTTTCGTAAAACTTGCCCTTTACTGGAGGCAATATATACCGATTATAAAAGACAGGCTTTCGCTTGCCTACCGCCTTAACTATCAGGGAACCATTGCCGGGTACACTCCCGTTTACGCCCAAACATTTACCTTTAACTCAGTTTCAAACGGCCTTTATAACGAAGGGCTCGGAGGAGCAAAAACGGTAAGAGGAATGGTACGCAACAGGGCTGTGGGCGACGGTATTGTCATGGGGAATCTTGAGTTTCGTTGGGATGTGTACGAGTTTAATGTTTTTAAGCAACACATTGGAATCGTGCTGAGTGGGTTTTTTGATTCGGGAAGAGTGGTAAAAAATATTGATGTAAATGACGCCATAAACAGCCTAACCGACGAAGAGATAGACTACAAACAAACAGGCGATACCAAAACCGATTATTTTAATATTGGAGCCGAAAAATTTCATAATACAGCCGGTGGCGGATTGCATCTCGTGATAAACCACAACATAACTGTGGCAGCCGATTTTGCCAAAGCCTTTAACAAACAGGACGGGTCTCCGATGGGGGTTTATATAGGCTCCTACTTTCTTTTTTAACAACGGTCATTTGTTGATGTTTTTACAAAAACCACGCTTTTTTAAATGCTCCGGATGACAAGTTTTTTTAGTTTAGCCTATCTTTGCCGAAAATAAAATTATGAAAAAGTTTCTGTTTCCGATTCTTTTATTCATCCTTTTCGGAAGTGCTCATGCACAGGATACGCTTACGGTTTTGCAATACAACCTGCTGCAATACGGCAACGATTATGGCGGATGCAACAGTACCAACAACAACGTAACTACCAAAGACGGATATATTAAAACAATTATTAATTATGTAAAACCTGATATCTTTTCGGTAAACGAAATGGTGGCCTCCGAAGCCATGATGGAACATCTGTTAGGTGTGTTAAATACCACCTGGACATCCCGTTATAAACGCCCGCCATTTATTCACAACAATGCCCCCTATTTGGCCAATGAAATTTATTACAACTCAAAAAAACTTATTTTTCAGGAGCAATATGTGGTACAGGATTATGTGCGTGATATTAATTTGTTTAAGTTTTATTACAACTCCTCGCAACTTGAGCAGGGCGACACGGCTTTTGTAATTTGCATTGTGGCCCACCTGAAAGCGGGAACAGGTACCGATAACAGCAACAAACGTAAGGTGATGGCTACCAACACCATGAACTATTTAAAAAATCATAATCAAAATGCCAACTACCTTATGATGGGCGATTTTAACCTTTACGGCGAAACCGAACCCGCCTGGTTGCAGTTTACCATGAACAGTAATTCCAACATTAATTTTAACGACCCGGTTCATCAAAGTGGTGACTGGAACAATAACTATGCCTTCAGATATTATCATACTCAATCAACCCATTCCGATGATAATGGCTGCGCTTCGTGGGGAGGGATGGACGATCGTTTCGATTTTATTTTAATCTCAAATTACATTAAAAATGGTACCGAACATGTAAAATATATTGATGGCAGCTATTGGGCTGTAGGACAGGATGGAAATCATTTCAACAAAGGATTGTTGGATGCTCCTACCAACACTTCGGTGCCCGGTAATGTGTTAAATGCTTTGGGGGAAAATTCCGACCACCTTCCGGTTACTTTAAAATTGAGTGTTGACCAGCATGTTGGAATCGATGAATATCAATATTCGCTCTTTACTGATTTATCTTTCGTGAATCCCGTTGATGATTTTCTCCACCTGCAAATTACGGCTCAAAAGGCTACTCGGGCTACTTTCTCGGTATTTGATGTGGCAGGAAAATTAAGAATCCGGCAAACGGCTTCCATATCAAAAGGAAAATCTGCTCACACATTAAATATTTCCGGCTTGCCGGCAGGGCTTTACATTTTGCACCTTGCCGACAACAACGGGGTGGCTATCTCGCGTAAGATGGTGAAACAATAAACCTTTCCGTTTTTTTGATAATTAAGAGACAGGTACTTCCATATCATCTCAATTCATTAACTTTGCAAGCTCAAAAATTGAAAGTTATGAATAAAAAACCGGCACGATATACCATTACTTCCGCATTGCCTTATGCCAACGGACCCATTCACATCGGACATCTCGCAGGTGTTTACGTTCCTGCCGATATTTATGCACGTTACCTGCGCTTAAAAGGAGAAGATGTACTCTTTATTGGCGGCTCCGATGAACACGGTGTTCCCATCACCATCAAAGCCCGTCAACAGGGGGTTACTCCGCAGGATATTGTGGATAAATATCATGGCATTATTAAGAAATCGTTCGAGGATTTCGGAATTTCCTTTGATGTCTATTCGCGTACTTCGGCACCGGTACATCACGAAACAGCCTCTGCCTTTTTCAAGAAACTGTACGAAGATGGAAAATTTATAGAGAAAAGCAACGAACAATACTACGATGAAGAAAACCATCAGTTTCTTGCCGATCGCTACATTACAGGAACCTGCCCTCATTGCGGTTACGAAAAAGCTTACGGCGACCAGTGCGAAAGCTGCGGCACCTCACTGAGTCCGCTGGAACTGATTAACCCGAAGTCGGCATTAAGCGGAAATATTCCGGTGTTAAAAGAGACCAAACACTGGTACCTGCCTTTGAATGAATATGAAGGGTGGTTGACGGATTGGATTCTCGAAGGTCATAAAAACGACTGGAAACCCAATGTTTACGGGCAGGTCAAGTCGTGGATCGATCAGGGATTACAACCCCGTGCCGTTACCCGCGACCTAAGTTGGGGCGTTGAGGTTCCGGTTGATGGTGCCGAAGGTAAAGTACTTTACGTGTGGTTCGATGCACCCATTGGTTACATTTCGGCATCCCGCGAGTGGAGCCAAAAAACCGGAAAAGACTGGAAACCTTATTGGAAATCAAACGATAGCAAGCTGGTTCACTTTATCGGAAAAGATAATATTGTTTTCCATTGTATCATCTTTCCGGTGATGCTGAAAGCCGAAGGAAGCTACATAATGCCCGATAATGTGCCGGCCAACGAGTTTATGAATCTGGAAAACGATAAAATCTCCACTTCGCGCAATTGGGCGGTGTGGCTGCACGAATATTTGGAAGAGTTTCCTGACAAACAGGATGTGTTGCGCTATGTGCTTACTGCCAATGCACCCGAAACCAAGGACAACGATTTTACCTGGAAAGATTTTCAGGCTCGTAACAACAACGAGCTGTTGGCTGTTTTTGGTAACTTTGTAAACCGTACACTGGTTCTTACCAAAAAATATTTTGATGGAAAGGTTCCCGAACGTGGAACCCACACTTCCGAAGATGAAGCAGCACTGAAAGCGTTGGCAGGTTTTCCGGAAACCATCGCTAAAAGCATCGAACTTTACCGCTTCCGTGAAGCACTGAGTGAGTTGATGAATCTGGCAAGACTGGGCAATAAATATCTTACCGAAAATGAACCCTGGAAAATTTTTAAAACTGACCCCGACAGGGTTAAAACCGTAATGAATATTTCGTTGCAAATAGCGGCTAACCTTGCTGTGCTTTCCAAACCGTTTCTGCCCTTTACTTCGGAAAAGCTTTATAAAATGTTGAACCTCGACAACAAAACCTGGGAGGAGGCCGGTAATTCTGATTTTCTGAACGCGGGCCATCAGCTAAATAAGCCGGAGTTTCTGTTTACC
>CAZKGB010000244.1:0-4579 GCA_964551935.1 uncultured Lentimicrobiaceae bacterium
AGGCAGCTTCTGCCGACTTTTTGACATCGTAACGTTCGTCAACCTCTTTAGTAACCTCCAATCCGTAATCTCTTGCAGTGCCTTTCATCAATTGCCGGAATCCCACGGCTCCTGCCGGCGACCTTACATTTGACAGGTTGCTTTCGATAAGAGGAATATATCTGAAATCAACGGGAATGCTATCGGCCGTCAGCACCGAATCGATCAAAGGAAACCATCGTTGCGATTTTCTGATAAGCTGCAGGGTTGAAGAGTGCCAATAGGTATTAACGGCCAGCTCCTTATCGAGTGCCTCTTTTACATAAAAGATATCGAGCGGCACCGGTTCGCCGGCAAACGACAGTGTTTCAGGAACAGGTAGCGGTACAATTTTGTAATTCTGGACGTTGGTCCCCGGAAGGTAAACCCTTTCGCGCGGTTGAAACATCTCCCACAGAAAAATGCCGATAATAACAATAAATGAAACAATATAAGGAAGGTACTTCTTCATATAAATCAGGGTAATAAGAGAGGTGGCAGATTGCTATTTAAAAGGAGTAATAAAATCTTTAAACAAGGGTGACACTTTATCTTTATCGGAGAGAACAGGATTCTCAATTCCCCAATCAATATTCAAATCGGGATCATCCCAGCGGATAGAACCTTCGGAAGCCTTGTTATAAACATTGGTACATTTGTAAAAAAACACCGTACCCTCCTCAAGGGTTACAAAACCGTGCGCAAAACCGGGTGGTACCCAATACATCCATTTGTTATCCTCCGTAAGATCGATGGAAGCCCACTGGCCGTAAGTTGGCGACGACTTGCGTAAATCTACCGCCACGTCTCTGACAGCCCCTTTTATTACCCTCACCAACTTTCCCTGTGCAAATGGCGGTTTCTGAAAATGGAGCCCACGCAACACTCCTTTTACCGATTTTGATTCGTTATCCTGAACGAAGTTCTGATCGATGCCGCTTCTTAAAAATGCCTCTTTATTATATGATTCAAAAAAGTATCCTCTGTTGTCTTTAAACACGGTGGGTTTCACCACGTAGAGATCCGGTATTCGCGTTTCTACTATTTCCATTTTATCAATAATTTATTTGCTGTAAAAATAAGCATTTTGCCGCAACGATTAAAAAAATAATCAAACCTTTTAAACTACTGCTCCATAACCGTCGAAAAAAATTCATCATCACAATAAAAGTTCATTTTCTGTTAAACGTTTATCAGCATAATAATTGTATATTTGGCATCAAACCTTTATTATCTTTGAAACTATGCGATATTTATTAATTTTATGGTTATTTACAACTACCGGTATTACCACCTTTTCACAATCTCCACCGCCCGACAGCTTACGAAAAAGCAACGGCATTCTCGTATCCACCAGCAGCGATTATCATTCAGACAGCTGGGCCGAATCGGCTTCGGGGGTTAAAACCATCGACGGTTCGGGATTGGAGGGGAAGCTTGATGCTGCTTCACGATTTCTGATACAGGCAACCTTCGGCGGGAGCCGGCAAACAATTGAAGAGGTTGCCGAAAAAGGCTTTGAACCATGGCTTGATGAACAAATGGAGATGGAACCTTCGTTAATCCTCCCTCTTATCCAACCCACTTACGATGAATACGTTGAATACTTAATCGAAAATGGCGATGACCCCGACGAAATACCTTACCGCCCATGGTGGGACCTTTACAGTTTTGCCTGGTGGCAATCAAACATGACAACCAACGATATACTTCGACATCGAATTGCCTTCGCGTTGAGCGAGATACTGGTTGTGTCGGCCAATTCGGAACTTTATGAATATGGCGACGGGCTGGCCGATTACTACGATATCTTTAATACCAATGCCTTTGGTAACTACAAGGATATTTTGATGGCTGTAACTTTACATCCCGCCATGGGATACTATTTAAGCCACCTTGACAATCCGAAAGCCGACCCTGCACTAAACACCCATCCCGATGAAAATTACGCCCGTGAGGTGATGCAGTTATTCAGCATCGGCTTGTACGAGCTTAATCCTGACGGATCCAGAAAAACAGATGATAACGGAAATTTTATTCCCACCTATTACAATACCGATATCAAAGAGTTTGCCAAGGTATTTACCGGTTTGGGAATCGGGGGTGTTATTGAAAACGAATGGGTAACCGAACCCGATTTTGGCTACGGTATCTGGCTGGCCGACATGACCGTTCCGATGAAGATGTATCAGGATTATCATGAAACGGGAGAAAAACACCTGTTAAACAATTTTGTTATCCCTGCCGGGCAGGACGGTATGACCGACATTGAACAAACCATCAACCATTTGTTTAACCATCCAAACGTGGGGCCGTTTATCGGCCGCAAGCTCATTCAGCTGCTTGTTAAATCAAACCCCTCCCCTGCGTACATTGCTGCTGTTACTGCCGCTTTTAACGATAACGGCAGCGGAGTAAGAGGCGATATGAAAGCGGTTATCAAAGCCGTTTTATTAAATCCGGAAGCAAGAGAATGTTCGTGGATGAGCGATCCGCAGCAAGGGAAACTGCTTGAGCCGTTTGTAAGATACATGCAGTTTACCAATGGCATCGGCATTAACGCTCCTTCAGGGAAATTCTGGAATCACGGTTATTATACTTACGACAATTTAAAACAGTATCCTCTGGCTTCCCCCTCGGTATTTAATTTCTTTTTACCCGATTTCCAACCCAACGGGCCTATTGCCGATGCCGGCCTTTTCGCCCCGGAATTTCAAATTCACAACTCTCAAACAAGCATCGGATATGTCAACATGGCCGATATTTGGGCAATTGACGAAATAAACTTCTGGGCCTGGGGAGACCAAAACCTTAATGTTTACACCGATTACAGTGCGCTGGTTGAAGATGCGCAAGAGCCGGAAGTGCTTATTAACAAGCTGGATTTATTGTTAACCCACGGCACATTAAGCAACGAAACCAGAGCCATCATTAAGCAGGCCATCGAACCCTATCAGGGAGGCATGAACCAACGGATGAACCGGATTCACCTGGCAGCTTACCTCATTATGATTAGCCCTGATTATGTAATCTTAAAATAGAAGGCAACATGAAAAACAGATACAACAGAAGAAACTTTTTACGAACGGCAGGACTTGTCTCCATGGGACTTACAACACCGTTAACCTCGCTCTTTAAACTTAACACTATCAAGGCAGCCACCCTGGACAATTCAAACAAAGACGGCACTTACAAAGCTCTTGTCTGTCTCTACCTGGGAGGCGGAAACGATTCATTCAATATGCTTATTCCTCACGGAGATGCCGAGTACAACGAATACGCCGTTACCCGTTCCAACCTGGCCATCCCGCAAAACGAAATAGTCCCCATCAATGTGGTTAACGGAAACGGCAAAACATTCGGGCTGCATCCCTCCATGCCTGATGTTGCCGATGTTTTTAACGGCAATCACCTGGCTTTTATCAACAACGTGGGTACGCTGATACAACCCACTACCAAGCAGGAATTTTATAACAACTCGGTACCGCTGCCGCTGGGCTTGTTTTCGCATTCCGATCAAACACAACAGTGGCAAACCGCCAACCCCGGCCAAAGGTCAGCCATCGGATGGGCCGGCAAGATTGCCGACTTAATGAACGACATGAACAGCAACCCCAATATCAGCATGAATATTTCGCTCTCGGGTACCAACGTTTTCCAGTACGGAAACAACAACGTCGAGTTTTCGATTGACCCTTACGGCGGATCGGACAACATATATGGTTACGGGTACGACTGGGGAGTTAACATAGGACGAACACAAGCCCTTGACCAGATGATGAACCGGCAGTATGACGATATTTACGAAAAAAGCTACATGGCCATTTTGAAAAACGCTCACGAAGGAAGCCAACAGTTTAGTGAAGCCATTGCCAATGTACCCGACTTTAACACTGTTTTTGAAACAGATGATGTATCTCAAAGTTTTAACATGATTGCCAAGGTTATTGCAGCCCGTGAAGCGTTGGGTGCCGAACGGCAAATATTTTTTATCGATTACGGAGGATGGGATCATCACGACGAGCTGTTAAACAATCAGCAAGAGATGCTTGGCTTTGTTAACAACGGGCTAAAGTCGTTTGCCGAGGTGCTTAACGAATTGGGAGTTTTCGATCAGGTAACCACCTTTAGCATGTCGGATTTTTCCAGAACACTTACATCCAACGGAAACGGAACCGATCATGCCTGGGGCGAAAATGCGCTGGTGATGGGAGGTGCAGTAAACGGAAAAAAATTCTATGGCGATTACCCCTCTTTAGCACTGGGTAACGATGTTGAACTCGGCGATGGCGTTATGCTGCCCACCACGGCCAACGATCTCTACTTTGCCGAGCTGGCACTTTGGTTTGGTATCACCCCTTCGGAACTGGAAACCGTCTTTCCTAATATTGGCAACTTTTACGATGTCAACTCCGGAGTAATGCCACTAGGATTTATGAACGGATGATGAGTGGGAAAGAAAAGTACAGAGTGAAAAATGAAGAGTGAAAAATGAAAAGTGAAAAGTGAAAAGTGAAGAGTGAAAAGTGAAAAGTGTTGAGTGATGAGTGGGATGTGAAAG
>CAZKGB010000245.1:0-4577 GCA_964551935.1 uncultured Lentimicrobiaceae bacterium
TATTCATCATTACAATAGCCATCCCGATACCAACGATGTGGTGGAAGATTTTTTTATTGACCGCTTGATGAATACAAAAGAGGGTAATGCCACCTCGATGGGGTTGCTCTATCTATCAATCGCTCAGTATTTAAAACTTCCGGTATATGGGGTAAATCTGCCGGGGCATCTTGTTTTGGCTTATGTCGACGATAGATTCAGGCTTAAAGATGAGGAGGACTATAGTAGGGAGGATGTTCTGTTTTACATTAACCCCTTTAACAACGGGGCCGTTTTTACCGATAGTGAAATTGATGTTTACATTAAACAGGTTAACCTCACGGAAAAGGATCACTATTTTCTCCCTGCCAACAACAAATTAATCATGTATCGTTATGTAAAAGAGGTGCAAAAAGCTTATGCACGGGAAAAGGATGATGTGATGAGCGATAAGTTAAAACAACTGTTAACTTTGTTTTAGTGCTCTTTATCTTTTTGATACTACGTTGTGGAAAACGGGAAAGGGAGCGTTATAGAAAAACTCCATGAATACATTGGTAAACAAACTCCGAGAGGGGGCCGTAATCTTTACCGTCAACCGAACCATATCCTTTGCTTTTTAAATCGAGATCGCGGATTTCGGAAATAATTTTTCTAATTACCCCGGGAGGGTAGTTTCCGGCAGCAACGGCATAATCGTTAATAAAGGCAGGGTTAACACCAATGGAGGAGGCAATCTCTCTCGGGTTTCCCTTTTTAAACCGGTGGTATAAAAACACCTTGACAAAGTAGTTATACAGCATTACCGTAATCATCTGCAACGGATTGTCTTTGGGATTGGCCTCGAAATAATGAATAATTTGCTGGGCTTTAAAAACATTTTTGGTTCCCAGCGCCTTGGTGAGCTCAAAAATATTAAAATCTTTGCTGATGCCGATGTTGGTTTCGATGGTTTGCGGCGTAATTTTTTTCGATTTGTCAGCGGTGATAAAGAGCTTGTTGATTTCATTCACCAGGCGGCTTAAATCACTTCCAACATAGTCGGCCAACAGGCGTGTTGAAACGGCATCGATGCTATAGCCTTTCTCTTTTACATACCTGTCGATCCATCCGGGAATCTGATTATCGTAAACCTTTTTTGTTTCTAAAAAGGTAACCTTGTCCGATTTTTTCAGCTTCTTGTAAAAACTTTTTCGTTTGTCCAGTTTCTTATATTTATACCCCATCACCAAAATGGTGTTCTCCTGCGGATTTTCAATATAAGATTCCAAATCGTCAAGCTTTCGGTTGTTGGCGGTTAAATCCTGCGCCTCTTTTACGATAAAAACCTGATAGTTACCCAGCATGGAATAAACACGGCAGCGGTCGGCAATTTCGCGGGCAGTAACATCGCGACCGTACACCACTGTTTGGTTAAAGGCTCTGTCGGCCTCTTCCAGTACGTTGTTCTCAATGTAGGAAATTACCTCGTCAATATAGTAGGCTTCTTCGCCATGCAAAAAGTATATGGGACTGTAAACCTTATTAACAAGGTTTCGCATTAATTGCTCGTAAGAGAGGGTTGCTGCCATTAAAAACGAAGATGTTTAACGGTTAGCCCGTTGTTGATAAGCTGTTTTAATGATTTTATGCCGATTTTAATGTGGTCGTCAACGAAATTATCATTTACCTTTTTATCACTTTCGGTGGTTTTAATGCCTTCGGGAACCATGGGTTGATCTGATACCAGTAGCAGCGCTCCCGTCGGGATTTTGTTATAAAATCCTACTGAGAAAATAGTAGCAGTTTCCATATCGATGGCCATAGCCCTGATGCTCCTTAAGTAGTCTTTAAAATCCTCATCATGCTCCCAAACCCGGCGGTTGGTGGTAAAAACCGTTCCTGTCCAGTAGTCGCGTCCCAAATCGCGAATGGTTGTTGAGATGGCTTTTTGCATGTTAAAAGCAGGTAGTGCCGGTACCTCCGGGGGGAAATAGTCGTCGGAGGTTCCGTCGCCACGAATGGCTGCTATGGGTAAGATAAAATCGCCCACTTCGTTTTTTCTTTTCAATCCGCCACATTTGCCTAAAAACAGAACGGCTTTGGGTTTAATGGCACTTAATAAATCCATCACGGTAGCCGCGTTAGCACTTCCCATACCAAAATTAATCATGGTGATGTTGTTGGCGGTGGCACATGGCATAGGGTTGTCTTCACCTACTATTTCAACGTTATTCCATTTAGCAAAAAGCTCCAGGTAATGCTTAAAATTTGAAAGTAAAATATACTCGCCAAATTCTTCAAGAGGTAGTCCCGTATAACGGTATAACCAGTTTGATACAATCTCTTCTTTTTTCATAGAATTGCTGTTTTGACGGCAAATTTACGATTTTTTGGCGGACAAACGGTGATTTATACTATATCAAAAAGCTCATCATGATACCGGCTGCCACGGCAGAGCCTATGACTCCCGCTACATTGGGAGCCATAGCATGCATTAACAAATGATTGGTGGAATCGTAGCGTAACCCTTCTGTTTGCACAACCCTGGCACTGTCGGGCACGGCTGAAACTCCTGCAGCACCTATAAGCGGGTTAATCTTGTTGTCGGCGGCTGAGAACAGATTTATTACTTTAGCAAAAATTACCCCGCCTGCCGTGGCCACAATAAACGAAAGAGCTCCCAATACAAAAATCAAAATAGATTGAGAAGTTAAAAACACATCGGCTTGGGTGGAGGCTCCCACCGTGAGGCCAAGCAAAATGGTAACGATATCGATTAAGGAGGTTCTGGCTGTGTCGGCCAATCGTTTGGTTACACCACTCTCTTTTAAAAGATTTCCGAAAAAGAGCATGCCAAGTAACGGTAAGGCCCCGGGCGATATAAAGGTTGTTAAAATAAGGGCTACAATAGGGAAAATAATTTTTTCGCGTTTGCTCACGGCACGAGTTGGTTTCATGCGGATTTTGCGCTCTCTTTTACTGGTGAGCAGCCGCATTACCGGTGGCTGAATGACCGGAACCAATGCCATATACGAGTAGGCAGCAATGGCGATAGGGCCAATAAGGTTTTTGGTTTGAAGTCCGTGCACGATACCGCCGTTAGCAAGTTTTGATGAAAGAAAAATGGCGGTAGGGCCGTCAGCGCCCCCGATAATACCGATGGCTCCTGCTTCCGGAAGGTTAAACCCAAGGTATAAGGCTCCCAAAAAAGTGAGAAAAATACCCACTTGAGCGGCGGCTCCCAGCAGGATAAGCCTGGGGTTGGAAATCAGTGATGAAAAATCTGTCATGGCACCAATACCCAAAAAAATAAGTGGAGGGTAAATGCCTTTTACTACTCCATAGTATAGATAGTTTAGTACACTACCCTGTTGATAAATGCCCAGTTGAAGATTGACCCCGCCATCCTGAAAAAACGGAATGTTGCCGATGATAATGCCGGTTCCTATGGGGATGAGTAGTAATGGCTCGTAATCGAAACGGATAGCCAGGAAAATAAATAACAAGCCCACGGCAATCATAATCAGGTTACCTGAAGTGGCGTTTCTAAATCCGGTAAAGCTGATAAACTTTTGAATACCGTTAAGGATTTCTCCTCCAAAATTCAGCGCCGGGTTGCTCTCGGCTAAAGCACTGTTTACTGACAGGGGTGCAGCAAAACTGTTGGACTGATGAAGCAGCGTGTGAACAATAAACAACACGATGATAGCACTCGCTACCGTTAACGCTTTTTTATATTGACGATTCATTTTTGTTTTTTTACGGTTACAACTCAATTTCAAGCAGTAAGGCATCTTGCAACACGGCATCTCCCTCTTTTACCGAAAGAGATTTAATGGTTCCGGCTTTTTCGGACTTTAAGGTGTTCTCCATTTTCATGGCTTCGTAAATCAGCAGGTTGTCGCCCGTGTTAACTTTGTCGCCCTCTTTTACAAACACTTTCATGATGTTTCCGGGAAGTGGAGCTTTTACTTTGTAACTTCCTGCCTGTTTTTTAATTTGCTCGGAACCGGGAGGTAATACAACCGGTTTTCGAATCAGGATAGGGGTTTTAGAAGTTTTAACCTCTTTTTGAAGCTCCACATTGTACAGCGATCCGTTAACCTCTATTTTGGCAATGCTGTTTTCGAGGCTTTTAATTTCCACTTCGTATTCGGTACCTCTTATTATAAAATTGAATGTTTTCATTTCGGTTGTTCATTAATAATCGTTAATAGCTTCCTTGTTTATCGTGGCGATTTGCTCCATCTGTTGATGCCGTAAATTTTGGAACTCCATGGCGAATAAACTTTTGATATTTTTTTAATGGTGAGCACGTTGCTTTCGTCATCATGTAAATCGCGACATAAATAGATAGCCATGGCAATGGCTGCTATGGTTTCGCCACTGATGTGGATGTCATCCTCTTTTTTAATATGTTTGGGAAACCTGCCTGTTTTAATGAGGTTTTGCTTTGTTTGCCAGATTAATAATTTCGACAGGCTGCTAAACAGGTAGTAGAGCAGGAGCAGCGCTATAAAAACGATGGCGTATCCGGTGACGGCTATAACGATTCCCTCTTCGATAACGGCCGGAATTTGAATTTCTCCAATCATTTTACTGTAAATTTTGGGGTT
>CAZKGB010000246.1:0-3233 GCA_964551935.1 uncultured Lentimicrobiaceae bacterium
AAAAGTTGGTGTTTGGAAGTTCATGCGGATGCGCCCCACCAATTTTCCCACCATCCGCATTTCACAATTAGCCGCACTACTTTATCAATCGGGTGGCTTGTTTCATAAAATACCGGAAATGAAAAGAGTTACCGATGTTACCTCGTTGCTTTCGGTTTCAGCCTCTGAGTACTGGATTAATCACTATCGGTTTGGAATTAAATCGGTGGAGCGCAACAAAACCCTGGGCGCATCCTCGGCACAGTTAATTTTAATTAACACGGTGATACCCTTTGTTTTTGTTTACGGCCGCTTGATGAACAAGCCGGCTTTGCAGCAAAAGGCGCTTTCGTGGCTCGAGCAAATCAAACCCGAAAACAATAAAATTGTCAGGCTTTACCTTCAATTGGGTTTTCCGTTGCGCAATGCCATGCACACCCAAGCGGTAATTAATTTAAAACAAAACTATTGCGACCGGCTAAAATGTCTTGATTGCAGAATCGGCCAAAAAATACTCAATAAGTAGCAGAATTACTACTTTTGTAAAATACAATTCAATAAAAGCAATCATGATTAAGGATACCCATCAGCAGGCAAAAGATTTCAATATTGACATTGAAAAAGTTATTGAAGAAAAGAATGCTTCATTAAAAAAGATGCTGCCGGCATTTGTTATCAACTACATCAAAAAAATTGCTCATCAGGATGAGGTAAACCACTTTATCAATACCTATTACAACAAAGAGGGGGTTGATTTTATCAGGGAATTGCTGCGGGAAATGAACACAACGGTAAACACCATCAACCTGGAAAAAAATGTTCCGTCAACCGGCAAAGTTATTGTAACCTCCAACCACCCTTTGGGCGGACTCGACGGACTGGCACTGATGCAGGCCGTGGGACAGATTCGTTCCGATATTCAATTTCCGGTCAATGATATTCTTACACATATTCCAAATTTGCAGGTATTGTTCATACCCGTAAACAAGCACGGAAGCAACGCCGACAATATCAGACTTTTTAATCAAACTTTTGAAAAGGAAAACATCATTTGCTATTTTCCCGCCGGACTGGTTTCGCGAAAGCAGAAAGGAAAAATTATCGATCTTGAATGGAAAAAAACCATCATTTCAAAAGCAAAACGTTTCCATCGCGATATAATACCAACCTATATCGACGGCAGCAACTCTAACTTTTTTTACAACCTGGCTCTTTACCGTAAAAAGCTGGGAATAAAGGCCAATATTGAAATGTTTTACCTTTCCAACGAATTCTTTAAGCAACGTAACAAAACCCTTACCATCACCTTTGGCAATAGAATTCCCTACACCGTTTTTGACAAAAGATATCGCGATAACCAGTGGGCAGAACTATTAAAACAACACGTGTACCGGCTTAAAGACAATCCTGAGGCCGAATTTGATATACCGTAGCTATTTAGCCGGATATGTCCGTTTTTTTTTGATTAAACATTCCTTGTATTCAACCGCAATTTTGCTAAAAGTACAAATGGTTTTGTATCTTTGTCCAGAAAAACCGAAAGCTATTTTATGATGAATGTTGAAACAGTAATTCCACCGGTTGACAAGGAATTATTGGTTAGTGAATTAACCAAAGATAAGTTCCTGAGGGAGACCAACAATGGCAACAACGAAATATATGTTATTACGGCCAAAGATTCGCCCCATGTTATGCGTGAAATAGGGCGTTTACGAGAGGTTACTTTTCGTGATGCCGGAGGCGGAACCGGAAAATCGATTGATGTTGATGATTACGATATGGGGCCTCACGGTTTTAAACAGATGATTGTTTGGGATGCAGAGGAGCAGGAAATTGTAGGAGGTTACCGGTATTTACATGGCAAAAACATAGAAGTTGGTGAAAACAACGAAGTAAAATCTCCCACATCAAGACTGTTTACCTTTTCGGACAAATTTATTAAAGAATATCTCCCCAAAACCATTGAACTGGGCAGATCGTTCGTGCAACCACTCTACCAACCGGCTTTTAACCTCAGAAGAGGAATGTTTGCCCTGGATAATCTGTGGGATGGTCTTGGAGCTTTAATTATCGAGCACTCTGATATAGAGTATTTATTTGGAAAAGTGACGATGTACACCGATTTTGATCCCTTTGCCAGAGATTTGATACTGTTCTTTTTGCAAAAATATTTCCCGGATACTGAAAATTTGGTTGCCGCAAAAAAATCGTTGAAACTTTCAACTTCCAATAAAATTCTAAACAATATCTTTTCAGGTGATAATTATGATGAAGATTATAAAATTCTGATTCAAAAAGTGCGAAAATTAGGCGAAAACATCCCTCCCCTGTTTAATGCCTATATGAAC
Organism: uncultured Lentimicrobiaceae bacterium; assembly: GCA_964551935.1. Taxonomy (GTDB): domain Bacteria; phylum Bacteroidota; class Bacteroidia; order Bacteroidales; family F082; genus B16-G9. The sequence continues at coordinate 2,328 of CAZKGB010000246.1, forward strand.
TTGTCGTCAACTATGAAAACATTCGGCACTGCCATTAACGACCATTTTGGTAATGTTGAAGAAACCGGAATCTTAATTACCATTAACGATATTTATGTTGGGAAAAAAGAGCGTCACGTTTCTACCTATACAAAACCAGAGTAGTTATGAAGATTAACTATGCCGATTTTATAATAAGCTCAACAACCTGGACCAAGTGCCCTGACCCCAAAATGCCTGAATACGCCATGATTGGCCGTTCCAACGTGGGCAAATCTTCGTTGATTAACATGATTACAGGCCGGAAAAAACTGGCTAAAATATCGGGTACTCCGGGTAAAACCATTACTATCAACCATTTTCAAATTAATGGTGAATGGTACCTGGTTGACCTGCCGGGATATGGTTATGCCCGAAGGAGTAAAACCGAGCGTGCCAAATGGGAAAAGATGATTAAAGGGTATATTCTTAACCGCGAAAACCTGATGACACTCTTTACCCCTGATTGATGTTAGACATGAACCTCAAAAAAACGATATGGAATTTATCGAGTGGCTTGGCATGTCGAACATCCCGTTTGTAATGGTGTTTACCAAAGCCGACAAGCTCACACGAAATCAGCTGGAAAGCAATTTGGCCGCTTACAAAAAGGTCATGCTAAACAGTTGGGAAGAACTTCCTCCAATGATTGTAACCTCTTCGGAAACAGGACTTGGCAAGGAGGAGTTGCTAAACTATGTGGAAGAAACCAACAAACTTTTTAAGCAGGTACCGGGAAAATAGTTTAATTCCTGTAATTATCGATATTAGATAACGAACCGTTTCCGGTTATTTATTTTGTTATGACTGAGCTCACGGTTTGTACCCGTGAGATAAATCAAAGGGTTATCTTCCTACCCACATTCCTCGATACAATTTTTTCTTCCT
>CAZKGB010000246.1:3333-4576 GCA_964551935.1 uncultured Lentimicrobiaceae bacterium
CAACCGTTGTTTTTAATCGTTGTCATCATCGTGGCCTTCGCTTTTGTTACTGTCGTGATGATAATGACCTTTCATTTTAGACAGGTTTCCCATCCCTTTCATGTTCATCATACGGCCAAGTTGTGCCACCGATTTCATATCGATGTTACCGGCGATATCCAAAACAACCTGCTGATCTTCCCCCTGAATCGTCATCAGCAATTCAGATACCTTATCACCCGATTTTTTAACGTAAAATTTAATGGTTTCGCCATCATCCTGAACGGTCATCATCTCGGTATAATTATCGATTTTCAGTGCTTTTTTTGCTTTCTCGATAAGAGGAAACATTTCAACTCCCGGTTGTGGTTCGTAGCTTAACATTTTAAGGCCGGTAAGCTGCTTCATCATCTGATGTGCCTCTTCCATTTGCCCCATACTGTCGCTAACCTGCACAGAGGCAAGCATCTCGAACATTTCCGGCGATACGCTCACACCGGTAAATCCTTTTTCGGCAGCGTATTTTTCATAAAATTTATCCATGGCTGTTTCTTGCGCACTAACAACCAAGGGAAGGCTGAACATCAGCAGTGCTAAACTTACAAATAGTTTTTTCATTGTTTTAATTTTTTAATGATTATTATTGTATTTAATTATTTCCATATTATTGATTTTGCTTACAGGTTGCAGACATTCCAGTCCTTTGTTAACCATTCCGACATGATTAAGCATTTTCAGGCTTGTGTTAAGTGGTTGTGCAGTCCGCTGAGCTTGTGATAATCCCTTATCAAAATTAACAGCCAAAATCGAGAGTGCATCAGTAGCCTGTTGATAAGCCAACGCAGGATTATTGTATTGATTAAGGGTATTTTTAATTTTAAAAATATCGGTAGTAGTCCAAATAGTGAGTAAAACCATCAGTGTAGCGGCAACTCCGCTTAGTAAATAATAAAGGTTCCGTTTGTTGTAGGAATGAATATGTGCAGGCCGGGTATCACCGAAAGCCTCTTGTTTATTCTTTTCAACAGCTTCCCAAAAGGTCTTATCAAAGTCATCATTCAAACCGGCTTTATTCAATTGCTGATAGGCGAGAAACTGACTTTTAAGCGGAAGCAAATCTTCAGGAATATCTTCGTGAAGGAGAAAGTATCTCAACTCATTCTCTTCGGCAACCGAAGATTCCCCGTTGAAATAATTTTCCGCCAACTGATATAATTTATCGTAATTCATTTTCTTCAAGTTTTAAAAGTGATTCTCTAATCGA
>CAZKGB010000247.1:0-4560 GCA_964551935.1 uncultured Lentimicrobiaceae bacterium
GAACAGTTTACCGACTTGCTGTTGGAGCAAACGGGAATTTTTATCTCGCCGGGTTCGGTATTTGGCAGCATGGGAAAAAACCATGTGAGGGTTTCGCTGTGTGCCGATGTGGAGGTGCTGAAAGTAGCCCATGAGAGAATCGATGAATTTGTATTGAAACTGAATAAAAAGGTGCCGGAAACAGCACGCTAAATAAAAAGATTATGACAATTACCATTATAGGAATAGGCCTTATTGGCGGGTCGATGGCACTGGATTTAAAGAACAGGGGTTTTGCCCATAAAATTATTGGAGTGGATAATAATCTCAATCATCAAAACGTGGCTCTGTTGAGCAAAATTGTTGATGAAGTTGATTCTCTGGAATCTGCCGTTCATAAAGCTGATTTAATTATCATTGCCACCCCCATCGATGCCATCCAAAAGCTGTTACCCAAAATCCTTGACTTAACAACCGGTACATCTAAAGTTGTTACCGATGCCGGCTCCACCAAGGCAGGTATTTGCAGATTGGTTGAAAATCATCCCAATCGTGAACACTATGTAGCATCGCACCCTATGGCCGGTACCGAGTACTCGGGCCCCATGGCAGCCGTAAGCCGATTGTTTGATTACAAAAACGCCATTATTTGTGATAAGGAGAAAAGTAGCAAACCGGCGCTCAGGCTTGTTAAAAAGATGTACGATGTACTCAATATGAAGCTTATTTATATGAACTCGAAGCAACACGATGTGAGCGCGGCTTATGTGTCACATATGTCGCACATCTCTTCATTTGTGCTTTCGTTGGCGGTGCTTGAGAAAGAGCAAAACGAAAAACGGATTCTAAATCTGGCCAGCGGTGGATTTGCCTCAACGGTGCGTTTGGCGAAAAGTTCAGCGGAGATGTGGGTTCCTGTTTTTGAGCAAAACTCCACTTACATCCTTGAAGTAATTGAAACCTACATGGATAAACTTCAGGCTTTTAAAACCGCCATAGAGAACAACGACGATGAGAAACTTAAAAGCCTGATAACCCAAGCCAATCATATTCAGAAAATATTGTAATAATGATAACCATGAAGATAAAGAATCTTAATAACTGGGGATTGAAAAAGAGTATTGAGCGCCCCATGCTGATAGCAGGTCCCTGCAGCGCCGAATCGGAGGAGCAGGTGTTGCAAACTGCCCGTGAACTCGCCAAAAACAACAAAGTTGACGTTTATCGTGCCGGGATATGGAAGCCCAGAACCCGCCCCAACGCTTTTGAGGGGGTGGGCTCAAAAGGCCTTGCCTGGCTCAAACGGGTAAAGGAGGAGACACGACTACCGGTTTGTACCGAGGTTGCCAACACTACCCACGTTTACGAAGCCTTAAAATTTGGTATCGATATGCTTTGGATTGGTGCTCGTACCTCGGCCAATCCTTTTGCGATGCAGGATATTGCCGACGCTTTGAAAGGAATCGACATCCCGGTGTTTGTAAAAAACCCCATTACCCCCGACCTGGATTTATGGATTGGCGCTATTGAACGTATCTACAACGCAGGAATAACGCGGGTAGGCGCCATTCACCGCGGATTCTCAAACTACGAGAAAACCATGTACCGTAACCTGCCCCAGTGGCAAATTCCCATCGAGCTGAAATCGAGAATTCCTGAAATTCCCATCCTGAACGATCCCAGCCATATCGGAGGAAAATCGGAATTGATATTCGACCTCTCGCAGCAAGCCATGGATTTAAACTTTGAAGGTTTGATGATAGAAACCCATCTTAACCCAAAAATTGCCTTGAGCGATGCCCGTCAGCAAATTACTCCTGATGAGCTAAGGGATATCATGGACAGGCTGGTGATTCGTAAGCCTATGACCGACGACCAGAGGGTGTTGCAGGAGTTGGAGGAGCTTCGAAGTAAAATAAACATCTTGGACGACCAATTGCTGGTTACGTTGGAACAGCGGATGAAGATTGCCGAAAAGATTGGTGTTTACAAGAAAAAAAATAATCTAACCATTTTGCAAAACAAACGATGGGAGGAAATTATTTATGGCATGATAAAAAAAGGAAAAGAGAAAGGTATCAGCCGGGTAGCCATCAACAGAATTTTTAAAGCAATCCACCAGGAATCGATTAACCACCAAACGGAAGTGATGAAAAAAGAGAAGCATTGAAAATGAATGTTTTGTATTTTTAAATCAAAGTAATATTTTATCCATTGTGGCTTCGACAAGCTCAGCCACCGGTTACCTGAACGTTCTCTGCACTTTCGCCCCCTGATCCTTCGTACCCTGATCCGCCCCCTGAGCTTGTCGAAGGGTGCCGAAGGGTGTCGCATGGAATAATCATGACAAAACAAGAAAAGGGGAGTTCAATTTGCCAGAAGAAAAAGAGCCCTGAAAGAGCGACACGTGGCTAAAACCTGAATACCGGGGTGATGTTAAACTTTGTAACAAGCTTTTGGGTCGCTTCAAAATCGTCGGTATAACCGAGCATCATACCGCCGCCACCTGAACCGCATAGTTTCAAAAAGAACTTTTCGTTTTCAAGTCCTTTAATCCATAAATCTTTTAATTGCTCCGGAACCATGGGGGAGAAGTGGTTTAAAGTAAATGCCGAAATGGCTTTCATTCCCATTTTGAGTGCGTTGGCATCACCCTGTAAAAAGGCATCAATACTTTGTTCGTTTAACGGAAGCAGCTCGTTGTATATTTTATTTAAGTATTGCTGATTCTCGCATTGGCGGACAAAATAATTGACCAACGGCTGCGTTTCACCCGTCAATCCTGTGTCTAACATAAAAATAACTGCTGACCCGGAGTTTTTTGATTTAGGACTCTTTACTTCATGCAGTCGGCCGTCACTCTCAACTATGATAGGTTTGGAAAGAAAGCATATCAACGGATCCAACCCTGAGCTTTTGCCATGAAAATAGGACTCCATGATGGAAAAGTTCTTTTTTAAATTTCCAATCTCTTCATTGGTAAACAAATCGCCTCTATCCTTAACATGTTGCGCGTAGCGATGATAAATAGCGGCCACCAACGCTCCGGAGCTTCCCAACCCGTAACCTTGCGGGATAGTACTTTCAAAAAATAATCCGTTTTCCAGGTCGTTGAACAGCCGGTCGAAATCAAAAGAGATGGCCAACCGGGTATTGCCCGTTACCATCTTTTTTAGTGCATGGGCGTACTTCTTTAAATTGTGGTTCGATTGTATTTCAATACCCTGCAAACTCTCTTTTTCAGCAAACTTTAACCGTCCTCCAAATTGAGGCAGTGGTATACTAAAGGCCTTCGACCCAACCATCAGGCTGTATTCGCCAAACAGTAATATTTTCGCGTTAAAGTATGAAAATGGCATTTCGGTCATAGTGATAATTTTACCGGTCCTTCTCCCACGTGATCTTCTATAATCATTTCGTTGTATGCGAACTGCTTTAACTCAGCGTCGATAAATGCTTTTACCTCAGATTGTACTTTGTCAGGATAAAGCAGGTGAATGTTTGGCCCGGCATCTAAAGTAAAAGCCACCGGGATACCTGTGTTGGCTCGATACTCAAAAACACGTTCAATAATTTGTAAGGTGTTGGGTTTTAAGAGGAGATAGTAAGGATTTGAGGTCATCATCATGGCGTGCAGCGTGAGGGCTTCCGATTCGGTGATATTGATAAATGTTTCCATATCGCCATTTTTCATGGCATCTGTCAGCTTGACGATGTTCGACTGTGCTTGTTTAAAACGCTCATGGGCAAACGGGTTGCTGTTCATTAGCCCGTGGCCCACTCTGCTGGAGACTTTTTTTTGAGCGGCATCTACAATAATAATCGAATCGTGAAAAGATAAAAAGTCAGGATGAATATTTTTTACCTGTTGAGTTCCCCATAAATCAGAGCTGGTAGCATCGCCGGTGATTTTTCCCCAACTCACCAGTTTTCCAAACAGCGACCGGGCTGCACTTCCCGAGCCAAGCCGGGCAATGTAGGAGGCTTTCCTGAAAAATGCTTCATCATTACCCTCAAATCCAAAATGCGCTTTTTCGATGGAGCATAAACACAAAGCAAGCGCGCTCATGCCTGAGGCTGAGGAGGCAATGCCGGCCGAGTGGGGAAAGGTGTTGCCGGAATGAATGGTGAAGCTAAGTTGTTTGATAAATGGGAAGACAGGTTCAATTGAATCGAGCCAGCTTTTAATCTTTTCAGCGAATTTTACATTCTCTTTCTCTTCCAAAAAAAACCTGACATCGCATTGATCGGCGTGTGAGGGTTTGTATTCTACAACCGTGTTGGTTACCGACTTGCTAAGGGTAAAACTGATGGAAGGGTTGCAGGGAATTTGAACCTCTTTTTTTCCCCAGTATTTTACCAGGGCAATGTTCGACGGACTTTGCCAGCCAACCATGCCTTCCGGGATTTTGCTGCTGAATATTAAATCGGGGTTGTTGTATATTGTTGTTGACACGAATACTATTTTAATAGAAATGCAAAGATAGAAAAACATTGACAGTTTTAAACCGTCGGGGATTACGGTTGCTTAAGGCTGTGAGCCGTAAGCAATAGCAGCAATAAAAAACCCCAAACTTAAAA
>CAZKGB010000248.1:0-4558 GCA_964551935.1 uncultured Lentimicrobiaceae bacterium
CACCCTTCGACACCCTTCGACACCCTTCGACAAGCTCAGGGTTCAGCTCAGGGTTTAGATCAGGGGCCCTTGGGGCAGGAGGAAAAAATTCCGCCAAAACGGGTGCTTGTTTTTTATTCCCTGGGTTTCCCGATAGCTGCCGGAATCCGGGCTGCTTATTTACCCCTGTCGGGATAAATAATTATACTCTTTTGTGCCGAATGATTTGCTATTAATGCTTCATAAATAATCCCTTTCTACCATCTAAAAGCCTCGTCGGTCATCCATTTGCCCTGAACTTTCAGCACTTGTTCGATGATATCGCGTACACAGCCCTCTCCACCTTTTTTATCGGAAATGTAAACCGAAATGTTTTTTATCTCTTCACTGGCATCGGCAGGACATACCGGAACACCGGCCATTTTCATCACCCGGTAATCGGGAATATCATCACCCATGTATATTACCTGATCTGCTGTAAGATTATTCTCTTTTAAATAGTTTTTAAAGACTTCCGTTTTGTCGCTGATACCCAAAAATACATCGGTAATACGTAAATTATCAAAACGGTTTTCCACCGATTTGGAAATCCCTCCCGAAATAATTACCACCCGGTAGCCAAGCCGCCTGGCGAGTTGCAGGGCATAACCGTCTTTAACATTGGCGGTGCGAAGCGGTTGGCCGTCGTGAAGTAAAATAAGTTTACCGTCGGTCATTACCCCGTCGTAATCAAAAATAAAGGTGTTGACTTTGGAAAGAAGTGCTTTATAATTACTCATGATACTGTTTTATAATTTGGCGGGTTATTAAATTGTAAAGGGCTTCAAAATCGGGATGACTGCCAAGCATTTCCCGGTGTGCGCCGAGGGTGTTTTCATCGTTACGGCGTGCAGGCCCTGTTTGCGCATCGGCAGGCGATAAAGTTTTTACTTTGGCTGCTACCTCTTCAATCAAAGGAAGCAGAATTTCAAAAGGAAGGTCGCTTTCTTTTACGAGCGTGTCGGCAGTATGATACAGATGATTGACAAAATTACTGACAAAAACGGCAGCCAGGTGTAACTTTTTTCGCTCCGTACTGTTGATTGAATATATGTTTTGTGATAGCTTGCCGGCAAGGTTGTTTAGCTTCTCGGCTGCTTCGTCTGTATTGCCCTCGATACAAAAAGGTACGGTAGCCATGGTTACAGCACGTTGTTTGCTGAAAGTTTGAAGCGGGTAAAAAACGCCGCTGTTTTCAAAGGTGGAGGAGATAACCTCCATGGGTGTTATACCTGATGTGTGTGCTATTATCCCTTTAACCCGGGGCATGCCGTTAACAACTTCTTTTACCTTGTCGTCGGGAACTGCGATTAGATAAAAATCAGACGTTTGTGTTAAGCCTGCAAGAGATTTGGCGGCTTTTGCCCTAACAGTTTTGGCCAGATATTCCCGGTTTTCACGGTTTGGCGACCACACTTCATCAATAATGGTTCCGGCATCATACAGGTTTTTTGCCAGATGGAAAGCCACGTTTCCGGATCCGATAAAACTAACGTGATATTTTATGTTTTTACCCATTAGGCAAACTGTACTCTGAGGTCGTTTTTCAGTATGGCCAATGCTTTATCAATGGCACTCTCCCGAGTTCCGAAAGATTCTTCCAAAACAGCTTCGCCCAATTTTACTGCACTCTCCGAAGTTTCCACCCGTTTAGAAGCCTTGTTAATAATACTCATCACCTCTTCTTTGGCATTCTTAATAGATGCCCATGCAGCATCGGAGATGTAAATTTGCTGCGACATGTTGTGCTCAAATTCCTCCATGATACTACTCAAAAGATCTTTGTGAAACTGACCGGCGTTGAGTCCCGGTTTTAGTTCACGGGTAATCAGGTTGGGTGGATTAATTCGTTCTAAAAAAAGTGTAAGGCGCTCGTAAGCCTGTAATTTTAACGGAAAAAAAGCTTCTTCCTTTTTGCTTTTGCTCTCCTTATCCAGTTTTTGCTTTTCCAGCTCAAGATTTTGATGCATTACGACAAGATGCTTCGTGTTAAAATCCAAAAACTTTTTTAACATAAGCCAGGATGTCAAAAGAACCACCAGGGCAGGGAGGATGTATTTTAATATTTCAAGAAATTGATGCATGTTGAATTTGTTTATTTATTGGCAAAAATAACGAAAAAAAAGAAGTCCTTGTTTTTGACTGTCAGGTCGGGGTGGCAAATTTTGTGTTTTACTTTTTGAGCTAAAATTCGCGATTAATGCAATTTTGATCGTTTTACCAGATAAGGGAATAAAATCCCCTCAAAACCTTTGGTTATGTCAGCTTCCACGTAGTCGATACGGTAACGATCGCATCGCTCTTTCAACTCTTTTTTGGCAGCAGTAAACTGTTTTTGGTATTGTTCCCTGACCTCCGCAGGATTGAGCTTAACCATGTCGCCCGATTCCATGTCGATAAAGCGGTAGGGACGGTCATCCATATCAAGCTGTTCTTCCAGCTTTTTATGGGTAACATGAAAAAGAACCACCTCATGTTCATAATGTTTGAAGTGCTGCAACGCCGGAAACATTTCGTCGAGCTTGTCAATATGATCCATCATGTCGCTGAAAATAATGACCAGCGATCTTTTGTGAATCAGCTCGGCAATGGCGTGTAACGAACTGGAAACGTTGGTGGTTTTTTGGTTTTTGGCCAGTGTTGTTGGCAGCAGTTTCTCCATTTCCGAATAGAGGAATTTTCGATGGGTAAGGCTTGAGCGCGCGTGGGTGTGCAGTTCAACCTCATCCGAAAACAGGCTTAATCCCACGGCATCACGTTGCTTTTCCATCAGGTTAATCAGTGCAGCAGCAGCATAAATAGAGAAGGTGATTTTGTTTGGGTTGTCGATGCCTGCTTTATCCTTTACGGGGAAGTACATGGAGGAGGAGTTGTCGATAATAATACGACAACGAAGGTTGGTCTCTTCTTCAAACCGTTTAACAAAGAGCTTGTCGGTGCGGGCGAAAAGTTTCCAGTCGATAAAGCGGGTTGCTTCTCCCGGATTGTATAGCCTGTGCTCGGCAAATTCCACTGAAAAGCCGTGAAACGGACTCTTGTGAAGTCCCGTGATAAAGCCTTCAACAACCTGTCTGGCTAAAAATTCCAGCGAGTTAAATTGCTGCAACCGGTCTCTGTCGATGGATAAACTCATTGTATTGTAAGCTAAAAAGGCTGTTAAAGATAACAGCCCTTTTTACGATTTTATTGTATGGAAAACGATTACATCAATTTTTCCAATTTTTCCACGAGTACCTGTTTTGGAACAGCGCCCACTTGCTTGTCAACCACCTCACCCCCTTTAAAAAAGAGGATGGTTGGGATGTTGCGGATCCCGTATTTACGAGCTGTTTCAGGATTGTGGTCAACATCAAGTTTTCCAACCACAACGTTTTCGCTAAACTCTTCACCAATTTCCTGTACTATGGGTCCTACCATGCGGCAAGGGCCACACCAAACAGCCCAAAAGTCAACAATAACAGGTTTGTCTGAACTTAAGACAAGTGCCTGAAAGTTTGCATCTGTAAATTCTAAAGCCATAATATTCTGATTTTTCAAATTCGTTAATAGGTGGCAAATATAAATAAAGAATAGGTTGCAACGATATGAAAATCAAAAAAGCGACTTTTTTTATTTGATGACAACATCCCCGGTTTTTACCGAGTCAACCGCATAATACAGTTGCATGATGCTTTCGTGATTCACCGGATTTTCAAACAATAGTTTATTGCTGATGGAGATTCCGTTGCTGTTTTCGAGGAGTTTATTTACCGTTCGGTTATACAGCTCTTTACTGTTTTTTTGAAGGTAGAGATAAACCGGTTTTCCCGCAGAGGCAATCTCCCGGGTGTTGTACGGTTTTCCCCAATATTTTATGGTGTTATCCCAGGTAGAGTAAATGTAGTTGTCAGGGAAAAGTTTGTCAAGTTTCTCTTTGTAGTTGGGCCAATGTTGTCCGCTCATGGCAAAGCCGAACATTAAGGCGTACTGTGGATAGGGTGAACCGTAATCCTGGCTGGTAATAATGGTGTAGCAGTTTTTATTTAATGTTTGAATAAAATCGCGTGTTTGAATACGGGCATTCATCTGTTTTGAAACATTTCGCGAAACAACTCTTATATAGGGTATCGTTTTGTTCATTTGATAACCAATGATAAGTACCAGCAGAATTCCTAAAACAGGTTTAACGACTTTATGTTTAACAAACGCTTGAATGGTTTCTTTACTTAAAATGAACATAAAAGGATAAAGAAGCAGTGCCGGAAAGAAGTACCGGATGGCGTATTGCTTGCTGACAATAAATACAAGTCCGGCCAGCGCTACGGTTAACCCCAACATCATTCCAAACAACGGTGTTTTTCGTTTTTTGGTAAACGCCCAAAAAATCGTTAGTAAAAGTAAAATTGCTGCAGCATAAAAGAAAAACTTTTCGTTGGCAACTATTTTGCTTAAGTTGCTGAAAAATAGACTGGAATTAACAATACCGGTGTCACCGGTTTCGTACGCCCCGCTATGAAAAAAGATGCCCCTCATCCAATGAGAAAAGTGATGCCACTGAAAC
>CAZKGB010000249.1:0-4546 GCA_964551935.1 uncultured Lentimicrobiaceae bacterium
TTTTTTAGAGTTGGGTGTTGCGGGATAGAAAAAACCAAATGTGTTTAAATGTGCGATAGGTTGTGACTGGTTACTAACTTTAAATACATCGTTACCCTATTCTGCATTACTTTCATTACTTTTGCTAAAAATTTTTAGCATTATGATACAACATTGCGGCATGTTTGGAGGCTACGAAATTGTTTTAATCATCGTGGCGGTACTTCTTCTTTTTGGTGGCAAAAAAATTCCCGAACTGGCGCGTGGCCTGGGAAAAGGGGTTAAAGAGTTTAAAGATGCCGCCGAAGACAGCAATCTGAAGCAGGATTTAAAAGACATTGCTTCGGAGGTAGGCGACCTGAAAGAGAGTGTTGACAAGGTAAACCCGAAAAAAGCACTCGACAATTTAAAACAACCGTTTAAAGAGGGAAAAAAGAAATAGTTTGAAGGATCTCACCACCGGAAAAGTCGGAAAACAGATATTTTTCTTCGCATTGCCCATGCTTATGGGTAATGTGTTTCAGCAGCTCTACAATGTAGTCGATACCATTGTTGTGGGTAAGGCACTGGGTAAAGATGCGCTGGCAGCAGTGGGTGCCAGTTTCCCGCTGATTTTTATCTTAATCTCCTTCGTGGTGGGAATTGCCATGGGTTCTACGGTGGTAATATCACAGTTTTACGGCGCCAAGCAGATGGAAAAAGTAAAAAAAGCCATCGACACACTAAACATCTTCATGTTTTTTGCCGCTATCTTCCTCACCTTTTTTGGACGATGGGCAAGCAGCTATATTTTTAAAATAATTGATCTCCCCGAAGCGGCCAGCATCCAGGCTGTTAATTACTTTAACGTGTATGCTTTCGGCTTTATCTTCTTTTTCGGATTTCAGGGAACCAGCGCCATTTTACGAGGACTGGGCGATTCAAAAACTCCTTTTTACTTCCTCATTATTTCCACCCTTACCAACATCGGGCTCGATATATTGTTCGTATTCGGCTTTGGCTGGGGTATCAAAAGTGTGGCCGCTGCCACCGTTATCGCGCAGGGAATAGCCTTTTTTGCCATCGAGTACTATCTGAATAAATACCACAGCTTTCTCGATTTCAATCCCCGGAAAATGAAATTCGACAAGGAGATGTTTCGTAAGAGCCTTAAAATCGGCTTACCGGCCGGCGTACAACAAACTTTTGTCTCCATAGGCTTTTTAGCCCTTTACCGTATTGTAAACGGGTTTGGCACCTCCACCATCGCCGCTTATGCCGTGGCCATGCGCATCGATGCCTTTGCCGCACTGCCTGCCATGAACTTTTCGGCAGCCCTCTCCACCTTTACCGGCCAAAACATCGGCGCCGGGCGCATGGATCGCGTGTCCATCGGCCTAAAAGCCACCCTGATAATGATTGCCGGGGTTGCCCTTTCAGTAACTGCACTGGCTTTGCTCTTTGCCAACCCGCTTATGCACGCCTTCACCAACGACCCCGAAGTCATCAAAGTCGGTATCGAGTATATCTATATCGTATCCCCGTTTTACCTCATCTTTTCATCCATGTTTGTACTCATGGGACTGCTTCGTGGCGCCGGCGACACCATGTTTACCATGATCATGACCATCATCGCGCTGTGGATTATCCGCATTCCCGTCTCCTATTGGCTGTCACAACTTTTTGGCACCCAAGGCATCTGGTGGGGTATCCCCATTGCCTGGAGCGTGGGAATCACCATCTCCACCCTCTACTACTTCTCCGGAAGATGGAAAACCAAAGCCCTGATAAAATATTAACCTGAAACTTTCAAACTTTCTCCATGGCAGCAACCGGGCTGTACGTTATACTCCTCGTCCGGCAAACCGTTTCGGCTACTGCACTTCCGGTGTCTGCTCCGGCAAGCTCCGCAGCCCCGTAAACTGCAAGCCTCAATCGGTTTCCGTCCTGCGGGGTGCCACTTCCATCCCTGCTGCGGGTTACCTCGTACAATCAAAGAAACAGAAAAAATCTACTCCCCGCCTTTCTTACCAACCACCTCGAATCTTATTCGCTTGCTCATCCCGTTTTCATCAACTACTATTAAAGTATGTTTTCCGGGTTTGGGAACAAATGCCAGCTTATGAATATGCTGAGTCATGCCAATGTACCGGTTATCGAGATGCCAATAGAGCGTTGCGTCGGGGTTTTGATGACTGACCTGAAAAACCACCTTCTCCTTCTGTCCCGTAACCCCTCGTGGCACAAACACTTTTATACCGGGTTTCGGATAAATAAACGCCATCACATTGCTTTCATCCGGAGGAGTACAACCTTTTTTAAAGGAAGGGAGCATCCGGTACGACGGGTGAGTTTTATGATAGTACCACTCCTGCACCGGCGGCAACACAAACCACGAAACCTTTTTCATCTCATGTACTTTAGCACATCGGGAACTTAACCGGTGTTTTTCATCTTTATCGGTAAAAATAATTTTGTGGTAAGGACATGTTTTTACCCTATCGCCCGCCACGTACGACAAAACCGTATCCGTGTCGGGGCAATGGCGCGACGCCCGGTAACCACTCTGCCTGCACACTACAATCTTTTTTAAATCATCCTCCGGCCGCTGAAACCTTTTCGTGGGATGAAGTGCATCAAGCACCTCAAACATCACCGGCGCGGCGTAGGACGTTCCTGTTAATCCCATCCGGCCTTCACCATCGGCATTACCCACCCAAACGCCCACCACGTACCCGGGTGTGGTACCGATAGCCCACCCATCTTTAAAGCCGAAGCTGGTACCCGTTTTCCAGGCAACGGAAACCGGCGAGTTAAAATACTCCCACCCCTCCTCCATTTCGGGACGATGAACCTTGTACAGTGCCTGATAAGTTTCCCATATTGCCCCGGCATGCAAGGGCAATACAGCCGATTCCTCAGGCTCTTCCCCGACAACAACATCATCGGTTTCGATAACCGGTGATGAATATTCGTTTCCGGTGTATTTTCCATAAAAAGCATCATAATGCAATAGGGTTTGCGCCATGCCCGCGTACACCGATGTCAGCTCCCAAAGCGTAGCCTCCCCTCCTCCCAAAATCAGCGAAAGCCCGTAGTGATCCGCCGAACGATTAAAGGTGGTAAGTCCCATCTGCTTCATCTTCTCCATAAATTTACCGATGCCGTAATCACGAAGCAGATATATCGCCGGCACATTTCGCGAGCGCGACAAAGCTTTGGAAGCGGGTACAGCTCCTTCAAACACCCGGTCAAAATTTTGAGGATGATAATTTTTAAAATAACTCGGAATATCGGGTATCAGGCTATTAAGCAGTATTTGGCCGTCATCGATGGCAGCGGCATAAAGCAACGGCTTTAAAATGCTGCCGGTGCTCCTGGGAGCTCTTATCATATCGTTATCGCCGCCATGGCTTCCTACGCCCCTGCTGTTACCAACATAAGCCAACACCTCTTTGGTAGCAGGCTTTACAACCAATACGGCCAGGTTATACACTTCGTTTTGTCTGTACTTTTCGTGGTACGATGAAACAATTTCATTCACCTTGTTTTGCAAATAACCGTCAAGGGTGGTATTCACTTTGTAAACACCTTTCCGGTTTCGGTAGTACTCTAAAAGATGAAAAGCCTTATCAGGCAAACGGTGGGGTTTAGCGGGTATCGTTTCCAACAGTGCCAACCGGTAGGTAGTACTGTCGATAATCATCTCCCCGAGTAAATTATTCAGCAGACGATTACGCTTTTTCAACAAAGTATTCCGGTTTTTACCCGGGTGTATCAACGAAGGGGCATTGGGAAGCACGGCCAGCAAAGCTGCCTCGGCCCAGGTAAGCTCGAAAGGGTTACGTCCAAAGTAGCGCCACGAAGCGGCTTCCAGTCCCACCACGTTACCACCAAAAGGAGCGTGCGAAGCATAAAGGTTTAGAATTTCTTTTTTAGAGTACTTTGTCTCCAGGGCCATGGCAAGCCCAATCTCAATAAGTTTTTCCCCAATGGTTCGGGGTTTCCCTTTTCTGGCCATACGGATAACCTGCATGGTAAGGGTGCTGCCTCCCCTAACCACACGTCCGGCTTTTAAATTATCAACCAGCGCGTTAAAGGCCGACACCGGGTTAAATCCGAAATGTTGATAGAAGTGCTTATCCTCGTAACAGATAAGTGCCTTTTTATACTTTTCAGGAATGGAGTCCGATTCGGTAAACCGCCATTGGCCGTCGGAAGCTACCCGTGCACCGAGCAGGTTGTGCTGCCTGTCGAACAACACGGTTGAGTAGGGATCGCTAAAAAGCGGCGCGGGTAAAAACAGTCTTGCTGCAATAAGCACTGCCAAAAACAGCAAAGCCACAATGGCCAATATACTTATGTACCTCTTAGGGATTCCCTTTTTCATGATTAATGAACAAAGTTATAAAACCTGAGGATAATGTATTCGCCGGTGATTAAAATCTTATTTCTATCTTGATAACCTCTTAAAGGTCCGTCAAGTGAAGCGTCAAGAGCAACTTCCTACCAGCTTCCGCCGGCACCACCGCCGCCAAAACTGCAGCCGCCAAAACCACCGCAACTACAACCACCACCAAAGCTGCCG
>CAZKGB010000250.1:0-4520 GCA_964551935.1 uncultured Lentimicrobiaceae bacterium
GGGAGTCATTTTTAACATGAGTGTGGGATATGATTATGAGGGGATCATGAACGAAAACGTGCAATGGTTTTTTAATAAGATGCAGGATGCCTCGGAAGAGCTTGCCCAAAAGATCAACGAAATCAAAGAGATTTATCCCGCTATAACCGATATAAAAATCTCACCCGTCCTTTCCGATAACATTACCCTCTCCACCATGCACGGCTGTCCGCCGGATGAAATAGAAAAAATCGGTCATTACCTTATTAACGAAAAAGGGTTGCACACCACCATCAAGCTCAACCCCACTTTGCTTGGTAAAGATAAACTTCATGCAATCCTTGCTAATTCAGGATTCAGCACGATGGTTCCCGACATAGCTTTTGAACATGACCTTACCTTTCCGGATGCGGTAAACATCATCACTAATCTGCAACAATCAGCCAGTGAGAAAGGGGTTTTCTTCGGATTAAAACTCACCAACACCCTCGAAAGTAAAAACAATAAAAATATTTTTGCCCCTACCGAAGAGATGATGTATATGAGCGGACGGGCACTGCATCCCATTTCGGTGAATTTGGCGGCTAAAATTCAAAATCATTTTAACGGATCGCTGGATATCTCCTTTTCCGGCGGAGCCGATGCATTTAACACACCGGAACTGATTGCCTGCGGTTTATCTCCTGTAACGGTTTGTTCCGATATTTTAAAACCGGGTGGTTACGGACGGCTTCATCAATACATGGATGAGTTGCATAAAGCGTTTGAGCTGATTAATGCTGATTCTGTCGATGATTTTGTTATGAAAAAAAGTGAAGTGCCCCAATCAGACCGGTCGAAGCAATTACTAAACAATCTTAATCGCTATGCTGAGAGTACCCTGACGGACGATAACTATCGGAAAAAATCGTTTCAAACCCCAAGCATCAAAACATCCCGGCCTTTGGGTGCTTTCGATTGTATTCATGCTCCCTGTGTCGATACCTGTCCCACCAATCAGGATATTCCCGATTATATGTATCACACGGCTCACGGCGATTTTGAAAAAGCGTTCGATGTGATTATGCGTACCAACCCTTTCCCCAACACCACGGGAATGATTTGCGACCATCAGTGTACTACCAAGTGTACCCGTATCAATTACGATAGCCCGTTGTTGATTCGGGAAATCAAACGGTTTGTGGCTGAATATGCCGTTGAACAGGGTTATCAATATTCGCCGGCTCACGAAAAAAACAGGGGTAAAATTGCTATCATCGGTGCCGGCCCTTCGGGATTGTCGTGCGCCTGGTTTATGAAACAGTCGGGATTTGAAGTTGAAATTTATGAAACCAAAGCCCGTCCGGGTGGTATGGTTTCGGGTGCTATTCCCTCCTTCCGTTTAACCGATG
Source organism: uncultured Lentimicrobiaceae bacterium (assembly GCA_964551935.1). Classification (GTDB taxonomy): domain Bacteria; phylum Bacteroidota; class Bacteroidia; order Bacteroidales; family F082; genus B16-G9. Next base: position 1,371 of record CAZKGB010000250.1, read on the forward strand.
AGGCCATTGATGTTGACATTAACCGGATTGAAGCGCTGGGAGTTCAAATTCATTTTGATACGCCTGTTGACAAAGATAAGTTTGAAGCGCTGCGCCGCGAAAACAGGTTTGTTTATCTTGCTGCCGGAGCACAAAAATCACGCAAATTATCGATTGACGGATGTGAAGCAAACGGCGTTTTAGACCCGTTGGATTTTCTGTTTGATGTTAAAGAAAATCACTTGGTAAATCTTGGCAACCGGGTAGCCATTATTGGCGGAGGTAATACGGCCATGGATGCGGCTCGTACCGCTTACCGTTTGATTGATAATGATGGAAAGGTTGTTATACTCTATCGTCGCAGCCTGCTTGATATGCCGGCTGACCAGGGGGAAATAGCCGCTGTTTTGGAGGAGGGAATGGAAATCATGGAGTTCGTTTCTCCGGTCAAAATCAACACCCGTAACGGGCACGTTCATTCGCTTACCTGCATCCGCATGAAACCGGGTGAGAAAGACGAAAGTGGGCGTTCGAGGCCTGAACCCATTGACGGGTCGGAATTTGATTTGGAATTTGATACCATCATCCCCGCCGTGGGGCAGGACCTGGCCATTGACGTTGCCAACCCAAAGATGCTGAAAACAAAACCGGGCAGTTACGAAACTCAGCTAAACAATGTTTTTGTCGGTGGCGATGCCCTCCGTGGTGCTTCTACCGCCATCAATGCCATTGGCGACGGCCGTAAAGCTGCCAACGAGATGATTGCCAAAGCAAACCTTCACGAGCTTACTATAAACAAACCCGAAAGAGCTTCGGTTTCACTCACGGATCACACCATCAAACGAGCTATCAAAACTCAATCGCTTCAGGTTACCGAAACCCCTTTGACCGATAGGAAAAATTTCAAGCAGGTTACCACAACGCTATCCAAAGAGGAGGCCATGCAAGAGGCTTCCCGCTGCTTGCTGTGCGATGAGGTTTGCAATGTTTGTACAACGGTTTGTCCTAACACGGCGTTCCATTCTTATCAAACAACACCCCGAAGCTATCCCGTTTGGAAAATTAAATCGGATAATGGAAAAGTGACAATTTCACAAGAAGAAGACTTTAATATTGAGCAGAAGCAACAAATTTTGCACCTGGCCGACTGGTGTAACGAGTGTGGTAATTGCGCTACTTTTTGCCCCACGGCCGGAAAACCCTATCTTGACAAACCGCATCTTTACTTTACACGCGAAAGTTATGATGCCAATAGGGATGGCTACTTTTGGAACAGAGAAGAGGGAATGCTTGAAACCAACAAAGCCGGGAATATCTGCTCTTTAAAAGAAACATCCTCTCATTTTATTTTCAAAATGGAAAGGGTTGCACTGGAGATAGAGAAGAACAGTTTTGAAATATCGAGCCTTCAAATTAAAGAAAAGGGTACTTTTGAAGTCCTTTTAAAAGAGGCCGTTGAAATGTGTGTTATTTTTGACGGGGTAAAATCGTTTTGGGGCGATGGGACTTGACCGGCAGCTGAATCTTAGCTCACGGTTTGCAACCGTGAGCAATCATGAGCAACAACAAACCGAGACAGTTTAAAAAACTGTCAGTTCACGGTTTACAACCGTAAACTAAAACTAAAGAGAAAAAAGAAAAAACAAAATCGAGTTAATAAAGTGAAATAAGGTTTTCACTTACAGACAATTAAAAAACAAGGATATGACAGAGAAAGAAAAACAAGTATTGGAAAACACTGTAAAACAGTGTCGTGAGAAAAAAATCATTCTTCCAACGTACAAACAGATGAGAAACCCGGAACTTGTTCCGGATAAAATTAAAGAGGAGTTAAAAAATATTGGCCTGTGGGATTTAAACCCGCTCAACCTTTTTAGAATTACCTGGAAAAACGAACCGGTAAAATTCGGCGGTAAATTCGACGGAGTAAATTTTATAGAGTTACCTTCGGAGTTAACGGGAATAAAAGCCAGAGTGATAATGCTTATTGGTAAATTTTTCCCGACAGGAGCCCATAAAGTGGGAGCCACCTTCGGACCGTTGGTTGAAAAACTGGTAACCGGACGTTTCGACCCTTCACGCCAGAAAGCGTTGTGGCCTTCCACCGGTAACTATTGCCGGGGTGGTGCCTACGATTCCTATTTGCTGGGATGTAAATCTATTGCTGTTCTCCCCAAAGGGATGTCGCAGGAGCGCTTCGACTGGCTGCATAAAGTAGGGGCCGAAGTTTTTGCTACTCCGGGAACCGAAAGCAATGTAAAAGAAATTTACGATAAAGTGAAGGAGTTGCTTGCCGAACGCGGCGACGAAATTGTAAATTTGAACCAGTTTGAAGAAATTGGTAACTCGCTGTGGCATTATGCTGTAACCGGCCCTGCCATGGAAGAGGTGTTTAATAAAGTTAAAAAAGAGAACGACCGTTTCAGCGGCGTGTTCCTTACGCAAGGTTCGGCAGGCACCTTGGGCAGCACTGATTACCTGAGAGAGAAATATCCGGCCTTCAAAGTATGTGCCGGCGAAGCGCTGCAGTGTCCTACGCTGTTGTATAACGGTTTTGGTGAGCATCGCATCGAAGGCATCGGCGACAAACATGTGCCGTGGATTCACAACATCCGTAACATGGATATGGTAGCCGGAATCGACGATAACCCCAACATCCGTCTGATGCGCCTCTTTAACGAACCTGCAGGAAAAGAGTATTTGAAAAATGAACTGAAAATTGATCCGGAGTTGGTGGATAAACTCGAATTATTGGGTATCTCCTCCATCGCCAACCTGATGGGTGCCATTAAGCTGGCCAAATGGTACGAGATGAATGAAAACGATGTGGTATTTACCGTAGCCACCGACTCCATGGAGATGTATCAAAGTCGTTTAAAGGAAGAGAATGAAAAGCACGGTGAATTTACCGGTCGTGATGCCGCTGTCAGTTTTGAAGCCGATATGCTGGGGTTAAGCACCGATGCCATGATCGAGATGAACTATTACGAGAAAAAGCGTATGCATAATCTCAAGTACTTCACCTGGGTGGAACAGCAGGGTAAAACTTCCGAAGAGCTTAACGCCCAGTGGTACGACGAAAACTACTGGAAATCACGTTACGCTAAAGTGGACGAATGGGATCAGGAGATTGAAGAGTTAAACGAACGCACCGGACTGCTGAAGGAGTAT
>CAZKGB010000251.1:0-4505 GCA_964551935.1 uncultured Lentimicrobiaceae bacterium
GCGTGTAACCGGATAGTTTTACGCTTGCCCGTAAAAGCAATCTCTTCCAACAATTTTCCGCTGGTATCGCTGATGCTGATACGATAATGGGCTCTTTCAGAAAAAGTAACCGACAGTTTTCCCGTGGTAGGATTGGGGTAAAGCTTAAAGTTACCGCTTTCGTGCGGAATGTTTACGCTAACATAATCTCTGTTTAATGCCGCCAAAACATACTCTCCCGGTTTGATATTATCCACATAGAGGTAACCAATGGTTGGTACACCCAAAATAGTCTGAGGCACATATTGCCAATCATCGCCGGTAGTAGCACGATAAAGAATCATCACCGAGTCGTTGGATGAAAGGTTTAAATCGCCATCCAGATAATTGCTGTTGCTATAGTAAAACCGTCCTGTTGATTTCATGTTATCAGGAATAATACCCTCCACTTTCCAATACCTGTTGGGCGATATTCTCAATCCGCCAATCGGATGTTTGATGGTATCGGGTGCAACCCAGTTATGGGTTACCCGTACGAAAGCCGAATCGGTTAAATCGGTAACTTCAAGATTAAAATAAGTATCTTTAAAATTATACCCTTCGGGATGGGTAAAAATTTTAATATTGTCGGTGGTGGCATCAGCTGTTTTTTCATAGGGATCCATTAGTACTGCCACGGGCAGAAAAGAGAGCACTTTTTTTGAATGGCCATACCTGCCCGAAAAATGAACTGTATCGGTAACCACCGTGAAGTCGCTTTTCAGATAACCCATTTCCAGGATATTGTTATCAGCTAAAAAGTCAGCTCCCCAGTATCGTTGATGTAAATAAATATCCACATTAAAATCGGCCTCCTTTTGTGTTGTGCTCACTGAATCGACAGAGAAATGAGGCGTGCCGGGCGTAAACACCCAGGCATCAAAAAAGGGCTTCATGTTAATGCCGGTAAAGTCTGATAAAAACGTTTCCATATCCTGCGATGAGGCCGACTGATAGGCAAAATGGTTCAGATAAGCTGTCATGGCAGCCGAAAACAACGAATCGCCCAGGTAATTTCGTAACGTGTTAACCACCACGGCACCTTTATCGTACGAAGTACTTCCATAGGTATATTGTTGTGGTACATTGGCCAGGGCGTAATAACCCTGATCGATAAAAGGGGTTTTTTGAAGCACCTTATAGCAACGGTCGTGCATTTCCGAAACAAACTGATCATGTTTATCGAGTCCCTCCAAATAGTACATCTCGCAAAAGGATGCCCACCCTTCGTTAAGCCACATCTCTTCGGCTTTGGCGCAGGTAACCTTATCGCCAAACCACATGTGCGAGAGCTCGTGGCTGTATAACGATTCCTCGCCGGTGTTTCCGTTAATGGCAAAGTTTGGATAGGCAATGTTGCCGGCATGCTCCATGGCTCCTATGGCCGTACCCACGTAGCCCACTCTTCCAAACGGATAAGGGCCAAAGAGGGTTTCAAAAAAATGAAGGGTATTTTTCAGATGCACAAACGACCCTTCCACCTTGGAGGAGTCGGAAGGATGCACATAAATGGTAATGGGAACGGTGTCGGCTATACCGATGTAATTATCCTGAACCAAAACATAATTGCCCACCGCTACCGAAGCCAAATAGGTAGGGATATTGTGATCCAGTTTCCAGTGCCAGGTAGAAGTGCTGTCCGTTTCCGGGGTAACCTGTTGCAAAACACCTCCACAAACCGCTTTTTTTTGATTGCTGACGGTAACATAAAAATCGTAGGTTGCCCTGTCGGTAAAATCATCCACACAGGGAAACCATGTTTTTCCAAGGTTGTGAGGGATGGATACAAATCCGACACCGAGGTTAAAGGCATATTCGCCATTCCAGTGAAAACCTCCCCACGATTCGTGAAAAGGTTTTCCGTGATACCATATCTTAACAGTAAAAGATTCTCCTTCATTAACGGGTTGCTGTAACATTATCCGCACCATTTCGTCTGATTGAGTAAACAAACCTGCCTCATGGTTTATCTGAACCGAATCCACCGTTAACGCTTTCAGTTCGAGCGAAAAAGCATTGAGGTTGTCGAGTTTTGAAACTATCGAGGCTTCAGTCCATCCGGCAATGGCCTGTTCTTCGGTGTTTATTTGGGTAAGATGAATGGAATAATGCGCAACGTGAATGGTGTCGCCAACTTCAGCAACAGCTGCTTTTGAAATGATTATTAACACCAGTATAAAAAAGAGAGTAAGATTCTTCATTTTTCCTTTGGGTTGAAATGAGCATTAAAATTTGAGGTAAAGGTATAAAATCATCAATTGCCATTGATGATAGTACCGTTATCCTTTTAACAATAATTAGTAAAAGATTTTTATTGGCAATAATTAATTATTTAGTTTTATAAACTCTTTAAAATAAAGATAAAAGACTGTAAACATGAGAAAAAAAGTATTGTTAACCATTGTAGTATTTGCAACCGTTTTGTTTTCATCGATGGTTTCGGCACAAAAGTTATGGTCGCTCGAAGAGTGTATTACCTACGCTTTTGATAACAATTTGCAAATCAAGCAGAGTGAATTGAGTGTTGAAACAGCCAACAACGAATACCTGCAACGCAAACTTAATCTTATCCCGTCGCTTAACGCCAGCACCTCCTATAACTTTGGATGGGGCCGGTCGGTAGATATGGCCACCTACCAATACACCGACAAAAACACGCAGCAGAGCTATTTTAATGTTAGCTCCGACGTTACGTTGTTCAACGGGTTACAACAGGTAAACTCCATCCGTCAAAAAGAGTTTGATTATTTGGCACAGAAATACAACTACGAAAAAATACGAAACGACATGTCGCTGAACATTGCATCGGCCTACCTCCAAATACTTTTTAATATTGAGCTGGTAAACAATGCTGAACGTCAGGTAGAGATTACCAACCAGCAAATAGAACGGACAAAAAAGCAAGTTGACGCGGGTACGGTTGCCAGAGGAAACCTGTTGGATATTGAGGCGCAAGGCGCTACCGAACAAGCTACTTTGGTAACTTATAAAAACCGGCTGATGTTGGCTTATCTTGATTTAAAACAACTTCTCGACCTAAAGGCAAGTGATGAATTTGACATTGAGAAGCCCGACTTAGAAGTAAATTTGAACGCTTCCGAGGTGGTTTCACCCGATTTGATTTACCGTAAAGCAGTCAACATTATGCCTGAAATAAAGGGAGCCGAATCGCAACTGGGAAGTGCCGAAAAAAGTCTTTCCATATCAAAAGGAGCACGGTATCCGCGTTTGACTATGAACGGCGGATATGCCACCAACTATTCCGATCAAATACGACAAAGCAACAATCCGTTGGATCCGGGTTTTAACCAAATTAAAGCTTTCCCCGATCAGCTGCGCGACAACCGGAACATCACCATGGGATTCAGGCTTGCTATCCCGGTATTTAACGGTTTTCAGGTTTCTACGCAGATAAAACAATCTAAAATTTACTACGAAAATGCCAACCTTAATTTGCAGCTGGAAAAAAACAGGCTGCGCAAAAATATTGAACAGGCCTATGCCGACGCGCTGGCAGCCTATCAAACCTATCTTGCCAAGCAAAAATCGCTGGCGGCATTAAACGAATCTTTTAAATATTCTCAGGAGAAATTTGACGTGGGTATGATTAATGCCACCGATTATAACGTGGCTAAAATTCAGCTTTCCAACGCCGAATCAGATTTGGCCTCGGCTAAATACGATTATATATTTAAAACCAGAATTCTCAATTTTTATTTGGGAAGACCCATCACCCTGAAAAATGTCACGGTAGGTAATAAGTAAAATGTAAGTACCTTTAACCCCGTTTTGAATTTTGAAAACACCTTTGGATTATGAGCAACAACAAAAGCAATAAAAAATGGCTGTTTATCGGCTTGATAGTGGTAGCGGCCATAATTACGGGCCTCGCCATTAAAAAAGGTCAGGGTGAAAAATCAACCCGGGTGGCTGTTGAAAAAGCTGAAACAAGAACCATTATAGAAACCGTTTCTGCCAACGGAAAAATTCAGCCCGCCAAGGATATCAAAATAAGTCCGTACATTTCGGGTGAAGTGATTGAGCTCAATGTTAAGGAGGGTGATTTTGTTCATAAAGGGGATATGCTGGCCAAGATTGACCCGCAAATCTACGTTTCCAACTTCGACAGGGCACAAGCAGCGTTGAAATCATCGCAGGCAAACGAGGCTCAGGCAAAAGCTCGATTTACCCAATCGAAAGCACAGTTTAATAAAACCAAACTCGATTTCCAGCGGAGCCAAAAATTGTGGAAACAACAGGTTATTTCCGATGCCGAATTCGATGCAGCCAAATCGTCGTACGAGGTAAGCGAAGCAGAGGTAAAAGCGGCTGAAGAGAGTTACAAAGCGTCGCAATTTCAGGTTAACAGTGCCAGAGCCTCATTAAAAGAGGCCAGAGAAAACTTAAACCGTACCAGCATTTATGCTCCTAACGACGGCACTGTTTCAAGACTTAACGTGGAAGTGGGAGAACGCGTTACGGGAGCA
>CAZKGB010000252.1:0-4480 GCA_964551935.1 uncultured Lentimicrobiaceae bacterium
ATTATGCTAACAAACAGCTTTTTTAACCAATTTAATAAAAAGCCAAAAACAAATAAAAGCCGGCTACGATAAGGTAACCATGCGCCATTTTGGCACTATTTCCATCAGAATACCACCAAACAAAAGCAAACGAAAAAAACAGAATAAATCCCGCAGCAATGGAAAACAGGATCAGAAAAAGAGCAGCAAACGACGAGAGTTTACTCATCTTTTTTGCTGCTATCATTTTTTGATACCTAAGTTGTAAGTCAAGATAGTTTTTCAACTCCTCAACCGTCTCTTTTAAGGGATTTCTATGGATCTGATTGTTCATGGCTGTTAGCTTTCAGCTTTTTCGCCTTTTACTTCTTCAATTTTTGCTTGAGCTGTCTCTTTTACCTCTTCCAATTTTGTCTGGGCTGCTTCTTTAACATCTTCCAAAACATCGGTAACGGTATCTTTTAAATCTTCAAATTTGTCTTGAAGTTCGTCGGCAATATCTTTCGATTTGTCGGCTAAACGGTTACGGGTTTCTTCACCGGCTGCAGGGGCAAAAAGCAATCCTGCTACTGCGCCTACGGCGGCGCCTATTACTACGCCTGCCAAAAAGGCAAATCCTGAACTTGAACTGTTGTCACTCATGGTATTAAGTTTTTAAGGTTAATAATACATATTGTTAATTGTTAAACGCACAATAATTAAAAGGTTACGTCTTCGTGGTTAAAAAATCAATAATATTTATGCGGCTGTTAAATTGTTTAACTACCACTTTAATTATTGTGTAGGTAGGAATCGCAAATATCATACCAACAACACCGGCCAGTTTACCGCCAATAATGATAGCCAGAAAAATTTCAACCGGATGAGCCTTAACGCTTTTTGAATAAATTTGTGGTTGCAACACAATGTTATCAATTACGTTGGCGGTTAAAAATACAATAGCCACGTAAAATATTGAACTGAACACCAAATCGTATGATCCAAACGACAGCTCCGACAGGCCGGCCAGAATCATTCCGAGTATTGCTCCCATTAATGGTCCCAGATAAGGAATCACATTTAGTAATCCGCCAAGAAAGCCTATTAATATGGCATTGGGAACTCCTATAATAATCAGGGCTGTTGCTTCGAGCGTCATCATAATACCCACCTCCAGTAGGATGCCGTGAAAGTATCGAACCAACAATGATTTGGAGTTGTGAAGAATTTTACTCATGTCTTTTTCATACCTGGATGGAGTTAGTATCAAAGCAGCTCTTTTTACCAGCGAATTATCCAGAAGAAAATAAAAGGAGAGAAACAGAATGATAAAAGTGCCCATAAATACCGAGCCTGTAGTGGATACAAAGGAGGTGAAGATATTGGTAAATTTGGCTACATCAATAAAATTACCCAGCTGGGTTTGAAGGTAGTTAAGAAACGACTGCTCAGGATGAACTACATTGTACCGGACTAAAAATTCATTAATCTTAACAAAAGTATCATGGTAATGTGTTAAAAGAGCATCTAAATTTATACTGGAGATGATGTTGGCCTGATAAATAATCAACGGGACAATAAACAGGACAAAGATTACCATGAAAAAAACGATGGAAAGAAAGGTTAATGAGACGCTTGCCGTGTGTGAAATGGGTAACCCGAATATTTTCTTGCCCTCTAACCATTTAACCATGGGGGTTCCCAGGATGGAAATAAAGGTAGCAATTAATACATAAACTACCAGATCGGAAAAATACCAGGTAAAGAGCGCGAAGAGCAGAAAACCGACCAGCGGACGAATGTAATTGGTGACAGATTCACTCATGATTTGTTATTTTATTCAAAGGTACATTTATTTTTTTAGCTTTAATCAATTTCAATAATATGGAGCCTGTTAAAAAGCGTAAAACAGACTGACTTTGTACGCGAAATTATCGCCGGCTTTTTGAAGATGATAGGGGCCATAGCGATACATTACACCAACACCCAAATCGTACACCTGCATGTTCAATATTTTTCTAATAACAAAACCCGATTCGTAATAGCCCTTATCCAGGGTTTTATAAGAATAATTTATGTGCTCTTCAGGATGTTTTAAAGTGCCAAACGAAAGGTTGGTAAGGAGTAGCAGTTGCGGTTTCCATTTTCCGATGGTCAGCAAAAGGTCTTTGAAGTCCCAGGTTAAAAACAGCGAGGCGAAACGGTCCGATAAAAACTCATTGGCTCGCATGGTTCCAAAAGTGTAGGGTGCGTAAATGGTAAACATGGCGTAAGTTCCGTTGGCGGCAAACAGTTCGCTGGCGGGAGCTGCTCCTTCTGCAATTCCTCCGTTTAACATCCAGGTAAGGCTGCCGGCATAATTGGTATGGATGGTGTGTAAAACCCGTAAGTTAAGTTTTGAATAACTAAAGTCGCTGTTTAATACATCTTTTATACCTTGCGTGTACTTGAACCAGATAACCGGATAGTCAGACCCGAAGGAAACCGGTCCCTTGGTTGTTTGCATTATTTTTTCGCGGTAGGCATACCTGAACTCAAGCGTTGCCTTGGTAAAGTGATAGGTTTGAGGGGTTACATCAGGGCTGAAGGGTGTGTAGATATAATTGCCAAAAGCCTGCTTGGTTTGCTGTATCAGCCCTATGTTCCAGCTAAAATCTCTGAAGGTTTTTATTTTAAACTGATAATTTATTTCGTAACCGCGCGTAATGTTCATCCGTTTCGTAAAAAACTGTCCGAAATAATTGGTGTTCCATATCTGATCGTTATCGGTAAAAAAGCCGGTTCCTCCACTTGGCAGAACGTTTAGATAGTAATTCAATTTGATTTTTGAGTCGGAAGGTTTATAAACTAAAATCGAAGCATCGGCTCCATATTTGAACATTTTATCTTTAAAACCGTAACCTAAAAAGCCGCCTACACTAACAACTTTTGACACTTTATGGTTGGTATGGGCTCCCACGCCCACATAAAAACCTTCGTAATCGTTGTAGTGAAAAAACTTGTTGATGTCGATATCTACAGCTCCCCAGGGAATAACCCCTGACATAAGACTTTGAGCCGTGGCGGCATACTTGTCAAAATCGGTTTCTTTACCGATGGAGTCGATTACCCGGTAGGTTTCCCGTTCCCGCGGGCTAAGGGAGTCGGTACGATATTGGTTCCAAAAATTTTCTCTCTTTTTGGTGGCGTCTTCTTCAACTTCCACTTCGTGAAACCCGAAATCTTTTTTTCTTAACCCGGGATGCAGGTTAATCTCTTTTAAGTAGCTGGTGCCATGGGCTACCAAAGCGTAAGAGTGTTTACCGGATCCTACCTTCATATTGGTGAAGATTACATCGGTATTAAGCTGCGTTGGGAACCAGTGGCCCTCTATTTGCTCATACAATTGCTGAATTTGAATGGTCAAACCAACAGTATCTTTTGAGGGTTCCGCTTTCACGTTTTGGATGGCCCATCCGTTACTATTAATGTATAGAAATCCTTTTAACCCATCGAATCTGGTATTTATGCGTGGGCGATAACTAATTATAAAGGTGGTATCACCCTGGTTGTTGTACGTGGTGTCTTCCAGTAAAAAGAAATATTTCCGGGTGCTTCCTTTGCTGATAGGATTGATGTAGTTTTTATTCAGGATGTTAATCTTCTCGTCGTAAAACGAAGTTGACTGTATCTGCGAAAGCATAAACACGATAACCGGGTTTCTAAAACCTGATACTTTAGTGGCAATAACATTTTCCTGGTTAAGTTTTGGCTTCAGGTACTTACGCTCGGTAACCGTTTCGCTCATAAAGAAATCCTGCTTGTCAAGTAGTTTCCTTACTTTTAGTTCAGAGGTGTCCATTAGCGCGGTATCCATTTTCATCAGCGAATCGGCATCGGCAGTAAGAATCATTTTATCGTACGAAACATACGAAAACTCGGGAAGATTTTCGGGATTGTTGTTGTCGCGATTGGCAATTACAAGATTGATAATCCGGTGAGCCGGGTTAATGCCCGGAAACACAGTAACCTCATCCAGGTCGATTGACTTGGGCGTTAGTTCAATGATTTGAAATTTTTTTGAATAATCAATCGTGTGGGTGATGGTTTCATATCCCAAGTAAGAAAATTTGATGCAACAGGTGTTGGCAGGTAAACTCATTTTAAACTTTCCATCGATATCGCTTACGGTGCCCAAGGTTCCGTTTTCGGAAATAATGTTTACAAAAGCAAGTGGTTTACGGTTGTTTTTATCGAGCACCTTACCTTTAATCGTCACGGTTTGGGCAGCTAATACCGTGCTGACAAACAATAAGAATGTGAGAAAAAGAGATCGTTTCACGTAGTGGATTTTTAAAATTCAAAAATAAATAAAATAGAGCTTATCCCAACATAACGAATAAGCTGGTTGAATTGTTACACTTAAAATGTGAAACCTTGTCATACTAACCCCACCCGCCATGCCTCGATACAATTTACCTCCGTTATCACTGCGGTAAATCACTCGGCATGACCGCAGTTAAATTAAAATTGAATACGAGCT
>CAZKGB010000253.1:0-4458 GCA_964551935.1 uncultured Lentimicrobiaceae bacterium
GTACGCATTGGAGTTACAACCGAGCCTTCTTCATCGGGGAAGTAAAAAATGGTATCTTTATCGTAATCAACATCCTGATAACCTCCAAAAAGTGTTTTTCCCAACGTGTTGCGCGTGGCTTTTGCATTGACGGAAGGTGCAAAGATAGCCCCTAGCGTTAACTTCTTCTTATCGCCAAAATGTATGTCGTATTGCGCACCAAAATCGTAAACAAAGTCATGAAGTATTATATCTCTAACGGTTCTTGTTCCTAAAATATTGATGGAGTCGGCAAAATATATAAGGCTTTTAAACGATCCTTGCCCAAAGGTGTAATTGATATTGGCTCCTACTCTGAAATTTTTGGAAACCTTGAAGGCATTGCCCCAATATACCTGATTTATTCGTCCCTCGCCGTCCAGGTTGTTAATGATATTGGTAAAGTTGTACTGACTCATATCAACGGTAATGTCGATATTGTAGCCAATTTCACTGAAAGGTAAAAGCCCAAGACTTGTTTTCCACCAGTTGGTAACCTGAAATCCCATTAAAATATAGCTCAGCGTAACACTACTCGAGTTTTCTGACTTATAGAGGCTGCTTAAGGTGCCTGCTTCGGCTTTTATTCCCGTTTCAAAAACAAAAAAGGTAGAGTCGAAAACTCCATAGGAAGCAGCGTTGTTGGGGTTAATATGACGCGGATCGGAGTAACCTATCGAGATGCCGCCCATCGACCGGGAGATGTTGTTAACACTTCGGCCACTTAAATCACCTAAACCATAATAGGAGTAAGGTGAGTTGATACGGTTTTGGCTCAATACAGTTAACTGTACCAGCACAAAAATCCATAAAATATTTCTTTTGTTAATCTTCATTAAATTTTAGGATTTCTATTAATCCCTGCATTACAAAATTTGGGGTTGCAAAGATGCTATTTTTTAGCTTTTTATCAAAATATTTATAATCGCCTCCGCTAATTATTATTTTCAGAGGTTTGTATTGCTCGGAATACCTGTCAATAATACCATCAACTTCTGCCAAAACACCATTTAAAACGCCACTCATAATGGAGGTTTTGGTATCGGTACCAATCAAGGGGGTTCTTTCAATATTTTCTATTAACGGAAGTTTGTCGGTAAAAGTATGAAGTGCCTTAAAACGCATTTGAATGCCCGGGCTTATTCCGCCACCGAGGTAGTTTTTATCGGCGGTTATCAGGTCGTACGTAATGGAAGTGCCGGCATCGATAACAAGAACATTGTTATCGGGAAAAACTTTTATTGCTGCTGCCGCTGCCGCTATCCGGTCCTTACCCAATGTTTCGGGGGTGTTGTACTTGTTGTTAAAGGGGAGAGGGGTGGAGGGGTTTAGGCTAATGTGATAAAAATGGTTTTCGAGCCATCTGTCCAGTTCATCAGGGTAGTTTCGTACTGAAGAGATGATGGAGCTTTTTATTTCGGGGTATTTAGCCAAAAGGTTTTGCAGTGATTCGGTATCAATTGAAGGCAGGTACTCCATAGTATCGGCACGATCGTTGTTAAAAACGGCCAGCTTGACCAAGGTGTTTCCAATGTCGATAATTAATCGTTGCATAGGGGTGGGATGTATTAAGTGCAAAAGTACATTACCTGAAGCGTTGCAAAAAGAAAATTAAATTTTTTTATAGAAAAATATGAAGAAAAGAAAAATTATATATCTTTGCGCCTCCAAAAACGAAGGTACCATAGCTCAGTTGGTAGAGCAACGGACTGAAAATCCGTGTGTCCCTGGTTCAATTCCAGGTGGTACCACCCTTTTATACCCTGGTAATCGATGATTATCAGGGTTTTTTGTTTAATTCTTATCTCTTCTTTTCTCTTTGTATCCTTTTTTGTTTCTGTTTCTGCTGTTTCCTCCTTTATTATTACCTCCATTGCGTGGATAACGCCTTTTGCTGCTAAAGTTACGGCCTCCACCTCGTTGGTTGGGTTTCCACACCGGACCTTCGCCTATCTCTTTGGGAAGGGGAAGTTTGTCAATTTCCTTACCTATCAGTGCTTCGATACGACTGAATTTGTACATGTCGTCTTCGTTGATAAGGGTGATGGCCAGTCCTGAAGAGGCAGCACGGGCAGTACGTCCCACGCGATGCACGTAATCTTCGGCATCACCCGGTACATCGTAGTTTATAACAATATCGATATCTTTGATGTCGATACCACGGCTTAACACGTCGGTGGCTACTAAGGCACGGGTTTGTTTGGAACGAAATGCCCTGAGAACATCTTCACGCCGTGATTGTTCGAGGTCTGATGAGATACCTTCCACCCTGTACCCGTTTCCGCGCAGGCCGCGCACAATATCGTTTACCTTTTTTTTGGTGGAGCTGAAAATCAGAATGCTTTTGGCATCAGGTTTTTCGGAAATGAGTTTTTTTATTAAAGGTGTTTTTTGTGCTTCGTAAGTTAAGAATGCTTCTTGTAAAACTCCTTCAGCCGGTTTGGAAAGGCCAATGGTAATTTCCACGGGATGTTTGAGTGTTTTGGCTGCCAGTATTTTTATTCGTGGTGGCATGGTGGCGCTAAACATGAGTGTTTGTCGGTTTTTGGGGAGGTAGGAGATGATTTTTTGGATGTCATCGTAAAAACCCATGTCCAGCATACGGTCGGCTTCGTCGAGAATTAAATATTTTAACTCTTCAAACTTTACGTATCCCATGTTTAAATGAGAGATTAATTTTCCGGGCGTGGCTACCACAATTTCAGAACCGCTTGTGAGTGCCCGTTTCTGTTGTTCCCATTCCGAACCGGTACCGCCACCATAAATGGCAATCGACTGGGCGTTGGTAAAGTAAGAAAAACCTTGTATTTGCTGGTCGATTTGCAGGGCGAGCTCACGGGTAGGTACAATAACCAATACCCTGGTTTTGTGTTGGGTGTTATCGTTTAACAACGCATTAAGTACCGGTAATATAAAGGCTGCTGTTTTTCCGGTTCCTGTTTGCGCGCAGGCAATCAGGTCTTTTTTATCTAAGATGGCGGGAATGGCTTGCTCCTGAATGGGCGTAGCCTCTTCGAAACCCATGTAGGAGATGGCCTCCAACAATGTTTCGGATAAGTTAAGTTCTTTAAAATTCATTTTGGAAATCGGTGATAATAAACAATTGATAGAATTGGCAAAGTTAACAAACTAATGATACATGGAGTTGGCGTAAAAAGGACACTGAGCTCTAAATGATATTTTCTTTAACCTGTTGCCCCTTCAGCGATTGGGTAAAAGAGGTTTTAGGGGCGCTTCTTTTTTGGTAGTGAGCGTGTTATTGCAAAGCGTTTAATATTTCTTCGTAATCGGGTTCGTCAAAAGTTAAGGTAATATTTGCCGTTCGAGAGCCTGGTTAATGTTTTTGTGGGCCTCTTTGAGGGTCTGGTAATTTTTAAGAAGCTTTATAATCGAAAGTTCATCAGTGGTTTCTTTTAGTTTGTTTTCAATAACTTTTAAAAGTCGGCTGATGTGTTTTTCTTTTAAGGCCAACAGCAAAGTTTTTGTTAGAACCTGTAGTTGATCTTCTTCGGTTTTTACAAAGATTTTGTTTTTTTCCCAGTTGGGGCTTAACTCGTAAGGTGTGGAGATAAGCTCGATGGTTTTGCTGGCAATTTCCTGTTCGGGATGGTTGACAAAGAAGGAGGTGCGGGGGACTTCGCCGTTTTGAACCGCTTTTCGATAAATATCGAATATTTTAAAGAGAGATTTGTCTGTGAAGATAATTTCGTCACTAAGCAAATCGTTAATAACGTATTCGGCAATGTTGTGCTGAACCGGTTCTTCATCATCTGCAACAATTTCGGTAAACGATTTGTCGCCATAGGTAAGCAGCAGTCTGATAATTTCCTGTTCCTGGTATTTTGAGTCGTGCTTGTCGAACTCTTTTACGGCCTCTTCCTGTAGGGCAATTTCCCGGGGAACTTCTTGTTCGGTAGCCCGTATTTTTTTTCGGTATTTATTGCGTAGCAGCTTATTAAGCTCGTTTACCAGTGTTTGCTCGGGGACGTCCATAATGGTTGAGCACTCCTGAATATAAACCGTACGGTTAATTTGGTCGGGGATGTAGGAGATGGTTTCTACCATATCTTTGATAAGCCCCGCGCGGGCAGCCGGGTCGCCGGTCGTATCTTCAAGCAGGAGCCGTGCTTTAAAGGAGATAAAATCGGAAGATTGGTTGGCTATAAACTCTTCTACTTCGGTGGTGGAGTGAGCTCGCACAAACGAGTCGGGGTCATCTCCTTCGGGGAAGAGGACAATTTTAACGTTAAGCCCCTGCTCCAGAATCAGGTTGATACCCCGGAAAGAGGCCTTGATACCTGCGGGGTCGCCATCGTAAAGGATGGTGATGTTGGGGGTGAACCGTTTAATCAGTTTAATCTGATCTACCGTGAGTGAGGTACCCGAAGAGGCCACCACGTTTTCGATGCCTGCCTGATGCATGGAGATAACATCGGTATA
>CAZKGB010000254.1:0-4406 GCA_964551935.1 uncultured Lentimicrobiaceae bacterium
TTCTTCCTAACGTCAGAAAAAACCACTCGGGATAACCCGACGCAGGGTTTAAAATTTAAAATGTTGTATTAAAGGTGTGGCGCTACAATACCAACACCTTTCGTATATACTGCTTCCCGTTTTGGGTGGCAATCAGCAGATAAACTCCGGGTTTAAAATTACCCGTAATATGCTGTTGAATGGTATAACCACTCAGCTTCTCCCGATGATAAACCACGTTGCCAAGGTTATCAATAATACGAATAGAAACCGGTTCGGTTGACGGCGTGTTTATCCTTAAATTAAAACTTCCCCCGTTAGGGTTGGGAGCTACGAACAGGGTAAAGTTTTTAGGAGTAGTGCCTAAAACCCCCACCGTATTATCAACGATAATATACAACGAATCGGATTCGGTTCCAGCGCCACAGCCGTTAACCGCCTGTACTTTTAGCCAAACCTCGCCCATAAAGCCGGTATTCCAATAAACGGTAACAGCAGTATCATGATCGATAATTTCACCGGCTTCAGAGGGGTTAACACTCCAGTCGTAAGCATCTGCATTATCAACAGAATAGGTTGTATAGTTGGTTTCCGATACTTTAAAGATATCAACAAAATCGGGTCCTTCGGGTTTTGCCGGAGCACCCGGAACATCTTTAAAGGTCAGCACCACATCATCCGAATAAGTATCGCCATCGTTGTCGATAATGGTCAGGGTAAGGGTAACGTTGCCGTTGGTAATATCCTGTGTACCGGGAGTGTAAAGAGGTTGTAATGATATGGGATTGTTAAAAGTTCCGTCTCCCGAAGTACTCCAGCTCACACTACTTTGATTGGTGGCAGTGGCCATCAGCTGATAACTACTGTTTGAACAGGCTTCGTCGTCGGGACCGGCAAACACAGTAGTAACTAACATCGATGGAAGTTCAATATAATCGAGCCAGGCACAGTCGGCGCCACCACTTCCCGAGAAATCTTTTTTATAAATCCACTTAAACTCATGGAAACCGGGTCCAACATCATAAACCTGTTGTGTCCATCCTTCGTTGATTCCCGACCAGGAGCTGCGTAGTTCGTCGTCAATATAAAACTCGAACACATCAAAATCGACTTCCGATGATACTTTTTTATAAAACTTTATCTGATCTTGTCCCATCACCTGATAAGCAATAGAAAGCTGGCTTGATTGTCCATCGGTAATAATTCCCGATTTAGCCTCGTAGTATCCTTCGTAAGGATACTGGTCGGTGACAAACCAAGGTAAGTCGCCTCCTTGTTGCCAGTCGAACTTATCGAAGTTTCCGGTTTCAAAATCTTCTAAAAACATACCGATTTTAGGAAAATAGGTTTTTTGTTCCAGGTATCCGGCTGATTCGGAAGAAAAGCGCATTTCGGCAATAATTCCTTCGGGAGCACTATCAGCAACCGAAACCTGATAAGTAGCGTAACTGTATCCGAACAATCCCAACACATCCATGGTGTCGGTTCCCGAAAGCATGGTAATATAATTGTTCCATGGAACCAGGTTGTTTAATAAGTTTTTAGCATAACAATGTCCCTTGTTTACCAGTTTAACTTTAAGAGTGGCTGTTTCGCCGGGGTCGAGATGGCCATTGTTGTTGCCGCTTTGCGAATCATCGACAATCATCTCGAGGGGTGTTATTTTGGGAGCTCTGAAAGAGATAAAAAACCGCGTAACCCACGAAGAGTCGTTTTCATCGGTGGCTACCACATTAAATTGAACCATGTGCATATCGGGGATACCATTGCTTACCTGAAACTGGTATGCCAGATATTGCCATTTGGTGCCTCCCGAATAGATGGTGTCGTAATATTGTGTTGAATCGATAAAAGTAATGTAGGGGTCAGCAACTTCTAACCGAACGTTAACACCAATGCCGTCTTCCGATCCCAAATTCTTCATCTTTAACGAAAGCAACATCTTTTCGCCATACTCCGGAATATTGTTTCCGTTACCGAGTGTATCGTTAATTTCATAGCTGTCGTACATGCAGTAAGGGCCATTGGGAGGAATAACCTCAACAGTAGTACTATATCGGAAATAATTTTGCTTTGTTATCACAATATCGACAAAATCGCCGGGTTCTTGCGGAATGATTGGGATATCTTGATAGTTACCGGTACCCGTAGCCGTTCCAATAATTTGCTCGCCGTTGGTTAAGCAAATAAATGAGCCGGCATCTGCCTTCACGGTAAAATAATCTAACCCTGATAACAACACATCGTCGTGATCAACGGTAAGATTTTGCGGCATGTTGTAATACACATCGGTAAAAGCATCACCATGGGCAAGAAAAAGATAGTAGGTTACCACTTTATTGCTTGGGTTTGAAGGCCAGCTCGATTGTTGCAGAAAATATTTTCCGGCGGCATTTCCAAAGGCAGGCCGTACATCTCTGGAGTCAGGTGTGGTGCCATAATCGGGCATAAAGTCAGGCCACATATTGTCGTACATACCCCAAACATAGGTGTCGTTTACAAAGGAGTAAGAAACTTCGGTAGCGGCAATAATTCCTAACGCACCGTATTGAATACGATGGAATTTTTCGGCAAAACACTCACCGTTGATATTAAATTTTCCGGTTAAACAGTTAATCGAAAATATGTAAGTAAAGTCGGTGTTGGTCAAACCGTCGAGGTCGCTCGTGTTATAATTTGGTTCTCCCCAACCGTCAGTTCCACCGTGATCGCGATGTTGCAGCAAAAATGCTCCCGTATTAATATCATTATTAATTCTGGTGGCGTTTCCTCCCCAATCGGTCAGGTAGGAAGGACTATCGGGAATGTACCCCAAACCGTTGTCGCCAAAATAGTCAACTACCGTGTTGGTGTTGGTAGCGGTTGACCACGGACCATTGTTATTTCCCTGATAGAGTGCGTTTTCACGATTAACAGTTTTTCCCAGACTGTTTTCCATAAAACCGGCAATTACTTCCGAACATATTTGAAACCAGCGTTCTGTTTGCCATCCCATAGCAGTAATGGGATGATCGTAAAAGTATTGGTTAACAGGGGGATTGCGTTCGTAGCTAAGCACTTTTGTAACCATGGTTTCAAGTTGTGCCTCCGTTTGAGCGGTCATTCTGGTAAAAATAACATCAGGAAGATGATCGCCATCCACATCAGCATAAAGGTTGTCCGATATGCAATAGTTATCGTAGGTGGGACTGTCGATGGTGTTACCGGCAGCCGTGCCGTAATCAGCCATCAACATCACCGCTGAAGGAGGAATATCCCAGGTATTGTATGCACTGTCAACAAACTGTTCGATGGCCGAAGCACTATTTCCACCTATTTCAGATGTTTTAAAAACATGGGTTGTAATGCCCTGTTTGATCCTGAAAAGTTTAAGAGAGTCGGCCCACCGGCTGTAATAATCATCCTCCGGAATTATAATAACATATTCGTAACCGGTATTGGAAGAACGCTGCAGTTTTTTATTGTAATCGATAACAGGAATTTCTTTGGGGTTTACCACGGCATCTTCAATAATAGGATCCCACCATCGACTTCGAAGCCGGTCGTTTCCAAAATGGCTGTTGCCCCCTTCAAAACTAACTTCCACTCTCATGTCGCGGTTAATAACCAACTCTTTGGTTACGGGATTATATTGAAAAGGACTAAAGCTGATAAGCACCACGTCGAGCCCTCTTATTTTCATGGGTTTTGATATTCTTACACTTTGTGCGGGATAAAAAGCATTGGTAGCATAAAGTTTTTTATCTCTTACAGGCGCCTTTAAAGGTTCTGTATCTTTAGGGATACGGGCAGCAGGTGCAATCTCCATGTTGGTCATTTTTTCTGACCTTTGGTTTACCAACTTCAGCTTTACAGTAGCGCCCTGCGGAACAGCAATATAACGGCTGTAAAATGGAAGGTCGGGTGCTCCTTCATCGTTGGGCAGGTAAATTCCTTTAAGATTAATTTTGGTCATCGATTGTTTTTCAACCATCACCGGAACCATGTCGAAACTCTTAACAGAAAAGTTAAGCTCAACGCTTTGGCTGTTTTCATTAACAACCGTCAAACCCTCTTTCCCCCAGCTATTGTGATATGATATCCTTTTTTCCTGTGTAAAACCATGAAACGCCATGGTAAACAAGAACATAAATACAGGCACAATTCTTAAAACGAAAGAATAAATATTTTTCATCGTAAATAAAATTAAGTTTTTACTAATCCTTTTCCCTGACATCAAAAATAGCGGTTTAGATGTTTAAAATGATTATAAATTAAATTCCGAATCTCAGGGTTGCATATCTATCAATCAGAAATAAAATAGCTAATTTAGCCGGTCCTTAAAAGGAGACATTTTATAAAATGTCGATAGGTAAATAATTCAACACAGGGGTATGATTATGAATAAGACGTTTGGTGGAATTTTTGCAACATGTCCTAAGCTCGAA
>CAZKGB010000255.1:0-4396 GCA_964551935.1 uncultured Lentimicrobiaceae bacterium
AAGGCAAAGGCCAACAGACCCATGTGAAAGGAGGGTTGTTTGGCACCCAGGGCATACGAGAGTTCGGGGTTTGACAGGGCATACCAAAGGAGTGCCACCAAAATACCGGTTTGAACCAGTGACATGACAAGTCCTTTTACAATATGTTTGTTTTTGTTGTGTCCAACCTCGTGTGCCAACACGGCTACAATCTCTTCGGTTGTTAAATCGTTGATAAGGGTGTCGTATAGAATAATCCGTTTTTTGGTTCCCAGCCCCGAAAAATAGGCGTTGGCTTTGGTGCTGCGTTTTGACCCGTCAATCACGTAAATGTTATCCAGTTTGAACCCTGCTTTTTGGGCAAATTGTTCGATGGCTGATTTTAGGTCACCCTCTTCCAACGGGGTGAGCTTGTTAAAGATGGGTACAAAAATTTGGGTGTAAAACATGGCCATAAAAATCATGAAAAAACTGAGCCCGCCCATCACGATAAGCCAAAACCAGTCGCCGGTAGCTATAAAAGCCCACTGAATAAACAGTAAAATGAGCGCGCCCAGCAGTCCGCTCACAAGCCACCCTTTAAGCTTGTCGAGGATAAACGTTTTTATTGTGGTTTTGTTAAACCCGAAGCGTTCTTCAATAACGAACGTATCGTAAAGTTGAAAGGGCATGGATATTAAGTCCATGGCGAAGCCCAGGATGCCAAAAAACAGGAGGCTTTGCAGGTAAGCATTGTCGGTAATGGTTCTTGCCCAATCGTCAATCCGGGCAAAACCGCCCAAAAACAATACCACCAAAAAAACAACCAGACTGAAACTGTCGCTGATAAACGAAAACCGAATGTTGGTTTTTTGGTATGCCAGCGAGTTGGTGTACTTCTCCTGATTGTAAATCCCTTTTAGCTCTTCGGGCAAAGCTGTTGTCATTCTTTTAAGGTTCAAAAGGCTGAGGCTTTTGCTAAAAAGAAAATCAACCACTATCAAAATAACAATGATCCAGAACAGTGTATGACTCATATTAAATGTATCCTAAAATTTTGTAAATATAATATCCGAGTACCTCATGGGTCATGCCCTCCCAAATAGTGATGTTGATGGCGTACGGATAAAAAAGATAGTCGAAAGTTACAGCTCCACTATCACGAAGCAGATTGGTGGCGAAGGGCCTTACCGGAATTCCCTCTTTGTTAAAGCATCCCAAACTACGTCGCATGTGTAGCGACGAGGTGATGAGCAGGCAGCTGTCGGTTACCTGTTTTTGGTTGAGGATCTGACGGGAATATACCGCATTCTCATGCGTGTTGTCGGCAGCAGTGTCAACCCAAATGGCGCTGTCGGGAACACCCATGGTGAGTAAAGCATCATGCATCAGGTTACCCTCTTTAATATCTCTGTAAATAATATTGCCGGCTGATCCGGTTACCAGGATGTGTTTTATTTTACCCTCTTTATACAGCACCACAGCCTGCATCAGGCGGTCAACATTATAATTAAAGGTGATTTTCGATAGCAGCGAGTTGTACGAAATAGTGTTGCCTCCCAACACGATACCTACGGGGTACACTTTTTTAATTTCCGAGTCTTTGGTGCCGGACCAGGCCCAAACGCCGGTTAACAATCCCACCAGAAATGAGTTGGTAAAAATAAAGAGCAATACAATGGCTACAACAAGGAAACGTTTTCTTTTTCCGGGTTTTTTTGCCACGAGCGCCACCAGCAGTAGCGCTATCACCCAAATTAACGGTGAGAGCAGAAATGAGATTATTTTTGAGAAGACAAAAAACATGGTTTTGGAGTATTAGTATGAACCAAAATATTTTCGCAGGAACCACTCCAGCGACAACAAAAATAGGATGAGTGCCAAAATATACCAAATATCATTTATGCCCCGGGTTTGGTAGCTATAAACAATACGGGTTTTTACGCTTTGATTTTTTTTAATCATTGCCGGAAGCGAATCCATTTGGTTCGGGTAAATCATTACGCCTTGGTTTTCTGATGCCAAACGGTGCATCAGGCTATAATCGGCTTGCAGTTTACGGCTCTCCTCCGAAGTGCTGTTGATAACAAATTCTCCTTTGTCTAAGTATTTCTTATCACCAACCATGGCTCTGGAGGTGTACCTGTATACACCCGGCTTTAGATTTTCGAGTACTAAATTGTAATACTCTTCATAGGGAGAAAAGCTATATTTAAACTGCTTACCCTGCTCGTTTGTTAACGTCAGCGAAGCATCGCTGCTGTTTATCAGTTCCCACGAATCGTTGTATAACTCGGCTTTTAGTTTTACTTTATCACCGGGCAGGTACTCCTCTTTGCTGATAATTTTCAGATGCCGTTTGTCTTCTTTAGCCGTGAGATATTGAACGGTTTTGCCCAACAGCGATTCCACGGCATAAAAATTACTGTTTAGCAGGTAATCGTGCATTCGCCAAAGCCAAATTCCTTCTCCCGTAATAACCGCATCTTTAATCCCCTCTTTTTCGTAAAAAAGAATCAGGGGAATGTCGGTATCGAGGTTGTTGATTTTTTGATAAGCAAAAATGTTGGCTCTTTCGGAGGGTTTATAATTTCCAAATGGCACGGTTAGAGGGGGAAGCGATTCGAGCGTTGACGTTTGTGCTTTTCCAAAGGTGAAAAGATTGAAAGCCCGATGAACTACCGGTTGTGATAGCTCGGTGTTGTGAGCACCAATGATTTTTAGTCCGCCCTGAAGAGTGTTAAACCGGGCGAGGTTGGAAAGCTTACCAATGATATAAAGTATTGGAATGTTTTTATTTTGAAGATTTTTTAGCCATGCTGCCGGGTTGTGCTTAAGGCAGGGAACCTGATATAAAATAACTAAGTTGTAATCGTCGGGCTTGGCAGTGAGCTTTTTAACATACTGAACATCAACCTTGTAATCTCTAAAGCCGGTAAGGCTCTGTTTGATTGCTGACACATCGGGGTGGGGAGCTGCTGCTACCATAAGTATCTTTTGACGTGAGTCGAGCACATCGACAAAAATACTTTTGCTGTTATTCTGCCTGTTTAACTCATTGTTAAAAACAGAAAGGGAAATGGTAACACGATGCTTTCCTTTTTCGGATGCGGGAATCAAAATCCTAAACGTTTTTGAAAAAGAATTTCCCGGGATTAAAAACGATTGTTGTTCAAAAATCTTTCCAAAGGCATTAACTTTTAAAATCGCTTTTTTACCCGATAGTTTCTCAGCGTTGATGTTAATTTCAACCGGAAATTGGTCGTTAAGGTAAACCATCTTGTTAAAACGGACGTCATTTATTTTGAGGTCGGAGTAGGTGTTGGTATCTCCCAGAGCAATGGTATAAACAGGCCAGTTTATATCGGAAGCACCATAGGCCGGGTCAGCCCCCCGGTTGTAAAGTCCGTCTCCGGCAACCACTATTGCTCCTACGTTGAGCCCCCGGTAATTTTCTTTGATGGTTTTAAAAAAAGAGGTATAATCCGATTTGCTGTCAGAAAAACCGAGGTCATTGTCAAGCCGTGTTTTGTCTCCAAAAAGGTAAAAATCGGTTTGGTAATCCTCTTTTAGCGCCTTAACCAAATTGGCGACATCTTTTTTAAACCGGGTTTTGTAAAACGTAGAATCGGGTGATAAAACAATAGATTGCGAATTGTCAACTCCAACCACGACAATGGGTTTTTCTTTGGTTTTGAAGCGTGTTTTAATAAATGGCGATAGCAGCAAAAACAGCAGTAAGGAGGTAGAAACAAATCTTACAACAAACAAAAATGCAGAAACTCTGAAGGAGAGGCGGGAAATCGGATTTTTAAAATAGAGCAGAAAAGCGTAAACCATTCCTGCTGCCATTACAGCTGCCAACCACCACCACGAATACGTTGAATAGAGTTCTGAAATCAAGATTGTAATTTTAGTTGCAAATATAACGCTTAACATTAAAGGAAAAAATCAAAAGATAACAAATAACATTTCGGGTAATTTTCAAGGAGTTCTGTCAGGAATGACTACTTTTGTGCCGCTTTGAATGAGGTGGTGGTTACAAGTCGATTTAACGAAGGTTGAAAGCTTGGTAGCTCCTTAAGGTTGCAAACAGCAAGAGAGAAAAGGGTTGAGTGATGGTAGTTTACAACGGTTACAAACCGTGATAGAGACCGGATGAGCTTGCCCCCGAGCTGCACCCCGAGCTGAACCCTGAGCCGAACCCTGAGCCCGTTCCCTGAGCTGCACCCTGAGCTCGTCGAAGGGTGTCGAAGAGTGCGAAGGGTGTCGAAGGGGAAGGGTCCCGAAATGGACGATTCAAAAATTGTGTCAAAACATAAAATCAAATAATAAGACCAATACAAATACAAATATAAAATGAAAAAAACAGCTTTAAACCAGATGCATCACGACATGGGTGCTAAGATGGTTCCATTTGCAGGTTTTGAGATGCCTG
>CAZKGB010000256.1:0-4356 GCA_964551935.1 uncultured Lentimicrobiaceae bacterium
ATTTTAGAGAATTTGTAGTGATAAAATAGCCAGTACACAACAAAATCAAAATGTTAGATTTGTTGTATGAAAGAAAAAACCATCGAAGATTAAGCATAAAGGAACGAGTAATAATCAAGAAACATAAATAGAGATGAAGTTATTTTTGACACATCTGTGGTGTTAGCCCTTCTTGGCAAACGATATACTTTTCATTATCTCTTCCAGTCTTTCGGTAGCCTCATCCCAACTGTAATGCTTATGAACAAAGCTGTAACCCTTCTCTGCGATATCGCCGGCAAACTTGTTATCAGTTAAAAGACGGACAATATGTCCGGCCAGCTCCTGCGCACTGTTTCCTATAAGAATCTCTTTTTCATGGGCAGCTCTGAGGGCATCGTTGGCCAAAGGAGTGGTGATGGCCGGAATTTTCATGGCCATAGCCTCCAGCAGCTTGTTTTGAAGTCCGGTTCCAATCCGCATGGGGGCAATAAAAACTTTGGCCGCCGAATAGGCATCACGAATATCGTCAAGCCATCCGGAAACCTTAACCTTACCACTCTCCAACGACTTTACCTTTGCACTCGGCTTAGCCCCTGCCAACAGCACCGTTGTTTCCGGCAGCTTCTTCCAAACCAATGGCATAATGTTATGAGCCAAAAAACCGGCTGCATCCACATTGGGCGGATAACTCATATTTCCCGTAAAAACCAGATCGTACTGTTTGGCCGATTCCCGCGGTTTGAAAAAATCATAATCAACTCCGTTTGGAATAACGGCTATTTTATCTTTTTCCGTTACCTGCATCAGGTTACGATCGGGATAAGATATGATGGTTTTGTTATCAAAAGCCAAAAACATTTTCTCCTCATAAGCCACCAAACGCTTGTACTCAAGCTTTAAAACCGGTTTCATCCAAAAGGAGGATCGCTCCACGCGGCGTTTTACTCCATACGAAAAAACATCCTGATAATCGATGGTTTTAGGTGCCGGCAAATGAGCCCCGAACTCAGCCGTTCGAACCAGTTGGCAATATACGTGATCAGGACGATATTCGTTAAACAACTTTTTAATTTTCCTGTTTGCCCCGGCGTTGTAAAAATAGCCAACCTGTAAGGGAAGTCCCTTTAAAAAGGCTCTGAAAATATTAAAAGGAATGGCATACCAGGGAAGATCGATGAAATTAATGGAACGGCAATAGGGTTGCAATTTTCCAAACGCCTTTTGCTTATCCAGGTTGCGGTTGTGGTTAAGTGCACACAAAATAATTTCGTTGTGCTTCGACAACGATTTTATTTGTTGAAAAGCACGCAGCTTATCCCCTTTTTCTAAAGGAAACGGAACACGGGGAAGAATCACAAAAATCCTCATTTAACTTGAATTGATGTTGACCTGGCAAAAGGGCAAATTTCGGATATTTTTAAACACGTTTTAGCTCTACTTTATAAAACTTCATTGGAATAAAGCAAGTAATAGTCAATAACAGCGTTGTAAACGTTGTTTATAACTTAGATTAAAGATAAATACAAAAAAATCCCTTTTCAAATTAGCAGCAGTTTTATATCAACAATTCTATTGTTGCATTTACATTTCATCTGTTAAGCCTCCATTAGCAATACCTTGTTACTCTTTTACAAAACGGGTAATAAAAAATTCACCACTCGGTAACAATATTTTTAGAAAATAGATGCCGGGGTGTAATTCGGAAATATTAATTCTGCTTCCCCTATCCGCATCAAACGATTTGAAACGCTTCCCTGAAACCGAGTAAATCTCAAGCTTGCTATATCCCGTTAGGTTTTTTATCCATAGTTCTTCAGCGGCCGGATTGGGATAAATGGCAATTTCATTTTCTGAAGGAGCCAAAACAGAAGTTATCAAATTAAAATGTACCTGATAAGTCATTTGGGTAACACTATCGGCAGCCATAACTTCAATAAAGCCATCCCCCGGAACCGTGTCGGCTTGGGTAACCATTTTGGTAGCTGCGCTGTCAGTGGGTGTTCCATCCAGCACCGGGATACTGTTTCCTTCCGGAACATCGTATTCATAGTAGGTGGTGAGCGGATCAAAATCTTCGATGGTTACGCCGTTTATTGTCAGGTCAGAAAGGGTCGCATCATTCCCAAGGTAGTAAAAATGAACCGTGTAAGTTTGCTGATGCGTGTTATCTTCGGCAGTAACCACTACCGTAGCATTGCCGGGTACGCTTACCGCCTGATTGTTGACCACCGAGGCGGCCGTGTCGTTGGCAATTCCCTCAACAAACGGAATGGTATCGCCCACCGTTAAAGGGTATTGGTAATTTAGCGTATCGGGATTAAAACCGGTAATAGTTTGACCGTTAACCTGTAAATCGGAAAGAGTGGCATCCCACCCGTAATAATAAAAATGAACCGTATAAGTGAGCGTGGTTACGCCATCATCTGCCGTTACAACCAAAAAAGCAGTATCGGGAACTGTTTGAGCCTGGGTTATTGCCAGCGTGGCATAAGGATCATTGGGCGTTCCATCAACAATCATTGGCGGTTCGTTATAAACCAAACCGTAATCGTAATCAAGGATATTCGGATCGAAACCCGGAATAGTAACCCCTCCTACCGTTAAATCGGCCAGCGTGGCATCGTGGCTATAGGTATAGATAAAGTTTACCGTGTAAGTTTGGGTTGTATTACCATCTTCTGAAGTTACCTCCAGCGTAGCCACGCCATCAGGCGAAGTGGCCTGCGTGGTTATCAGAGTGGCCAGCGGATCGGTAGTAACACCATCAACTACCGGAATAGGGTCGCCATTGGGAACAATATACTCGTAATAAAGCGTATCGGGATTGAAACCGGCAATGGTGGTGCCATTCACGGTTAAATCGGAAAGTGTGGCATCCGTTCCGGCTACATGAAAATCGATGGTATAAGTAAGCGTAGTAACCGAATCCTCAGCCAGCACCACCACCGTTGACTGTCCCGGAACTGCCGGAGCCTGCGTGATGGTAACGACGGCATTGCTGTCGTTGGCAGTAGCCCCTGTAACGAACGGATCACCCGCCGGAATTCCCACGTAATAATGCAATGTGTCGGGATTAAACCCATCAACCGTAACGTTATTAACCGTAAGGTCGCTTAAAGTGGCATCGTCGCTAAGGCCGGGAAATCCGATATGGCCATCGGTAAAAATATTTTGCATATAGATGTCGCGCTGAGCATCACTATCTTCCCAAACCACTATAAACTGGTCGTTGTATATTGTTGTATAAGCTTCATGAAGTTTCTCGCTAACACGGGTTGACATATCCGAGATGGCCGGCGTCCAGTTAAAGTTTCCGTTTTCATCTACCGAGAAAGCCTTAACAGCACGATTAACCGTACCTCCTCCAATGTACTCCTCGTAGGCAATAAGTGCATTTTCACCATCCATGGCACCACCAATAATATTGGCCGTGGTTTGGTTCATGGGAACAAATTCCTGTCCTGTTGAACCCCAAAGCTGAGCTCCGGTAGCCGAAAACTTCTGACCCTGAATGGCAATTTGACTTTGATTACCGTTATACTTATCCCAGGCAACAACCACCTCTCCACCGCTGTTAACACCAATTATCCGAACGTTCTCGTGATTAAATGACTCCTGGTCAGCTACCTCCTCCCCGTTGGCCGACCAAGCTATTGTTCCATTACAGTTAACATGCTGTACATAGCCCTGCAGCTGCATATCGTTGTTGCGGTCATCAATCCAACTGACCAAAATTCCATCAGAAGCATCAGAAGCAACCCCAAGATTTGTCCACGCCGAAATACCTCCTGCAGTGGATATTGCTGCATCCGAACCCCAAACAGCGGCACCGGACGCATCGAACTTTTGAGCATAAACATGTCTGGTAGGTGAATAGGAAGGCCCTGTTTGTTTATAAAAAGCCACTATAAAACTGTCATCCGAAAGGCCTATGCCTACAGGTCCGGTATAATCCTGCGTTCCTGTCTGATACGTAATTCCCTGACTTCCCCAAGTTAACGTTCCATTGGGTTCAATTTTTTGAAGAACAACTTGTGTGTGCGGTGTTGCCGGACGCTCCCACACTACCAAAGTATTATTCTGGCCGTCAACACAAATTTTCGGGGCATATTCATCTTCCGTGGCTGTTGTTAAAGCGATGCCATCGGCACCCCATTCAAAAGTACCGGAAGAAGAAACTTTATAAACATAAACATTGGCATTTCCGTCGCGCACATCGTTAAAAGCCAGCACACAATTTCCTGTGTTGTCTGCTGTAAGATCCCAGTCGGAAAGCCAGGAGTTTTGAGTATGATTACTAATCAGTATTCCTCCACCTGCCCATTGGGCGTTACCGTTAAATCACCACTAATAGATAATGCTTGTAAATCAACC
>CAZKGB010000257.1:0-4340 GCA_964551935.1 uncultured Lentimicrobiaceae bacterium
CCTGCTACTACTTTTGCTCACCTTGATGCCACTACCGTATTGAGTCGTAAAATTGCCGAGCTGGGTATTTATCCTGCCGTTGACCCGTTGGATTCAACCTCGCGTATTTTATCGCCAGATGTGGTGGGTGAAGAGCATTACAACACGGCTCAACGCGTAAAACTGATTCTTCAGCGTTACAAGGAGTTACAAGATATTATCGCCATTCTTGGTATGGATGAACTTTCGGAAGAGGATAAACTTATTGTTCACCGTGCCCGTAGGGTACAACGCTTCTTGTCGCAGCCTTTCCACGTGGCCGAGCAGTTTACCGGTTTAAAAGGAACGGTTGTGTCGATTGAAGACACCATTAAAGGGTTTAACATGATTATGGACGGTGAAGTGGATGAGTATCCTGAAGCGGCTTTCAACCTGGTAGGTACCATTGAAGAAGCCATCGAAAAGGGAAAGAAAATGCTTGCCGAAAGTAAGTAATCAAATGACAGGAACACTATGAATCTTGAAATAATAACACCGGATACGACCGTTTTTAAAGGGGAAGCCGACTTGGTTCAACTTCCCGGTATTGATGGTTCATTTGAAATATTGCAACATCACGCTCCTTTAATCTCAGCGCTTGATAAAGGGAAAATTAAAGTTAAAAAGGGAAGCTCCGAGGAATTTTTTGAAATTAACGGCGGAGTGATTGAGGTGCTCAACAATAAAGTATTGGTACTGGCGCAATAATTGGCTTCCGGATATATTGAAACATAAAAAAAACCACCTTATTAATAAGGTGGTTTTTTTTATGTCTGATGATGAGAGATAATTAATCAATTTCCCATGTATTGCCACTATTGAGCAAATCATCAACATTTTTATAAGGAGAAACTTCCTTTTCGTGTTCAACCGAGGCCCAAACAGCTTCGTCCATTGTTTGGAAAGGTGTAGCTCTGATTACACCCAATGCTACCGGAAATTCGGGGGTCATCATGCTGGCAAGCATCATGTGAATACCGGCATCTTCGGTAGTAGGATCGTGAACCAGGATGTCATCTTCGGTGATACCGTTTTCTCCAATGGTAACCACTTTTAATCGGGTTCCGTCTAACACAATACCTTTGTTGTTTTCTTTACCGAAAATCATGGGCTTACCGGCTTCCAAAATTAATTGATTGTCGGCTTTGGTATCTCTACCGGTGATGTCGCCATGAATTTTATTATTAAAAATAACACAGTTGGCAAGAATTTCAACAATAGAAGCTCCGCGATACATGGCAGCCTCGATAAATACTTTTTGCATTAACTTGGGATTGGTATCCACCACGCGGGCGAAGAATTTACCTCTTGAGCCGATAACCAGTTCGCCGGGGTTAAAAGGTTGTTCAAAAACACCCTGTGGAGAGGTCTTTGTTTTTTGACCTTTAAAAGTGGTTGGCGAATATTGTCCCTTTGTTAATCCGTAGATACGGTTGTTAAACATCAGATAAGTAATATCCACATTACGACGAGCAACATGAATAAAATGATTTCCGCCAATAGCCATGGAGTCACCATCACCACTAATCATCCAAACATTAAGCTTGGGATTGGCAATTTTAATACCGGTGGCTAACGCGGCAGCACGCCCGTGGATACCGTGAATACCGTATGTATTCATGTAATAAGGAAATCTGGAAGAACATCCTATACCGGAAACGACTACGAAATCTTCTTTTTTCAGGTTCAGCTTTTCGCCCACTACAGGAAAAACTGCTTCTACCGACCGTAAGATAGCGTGGTCGCCACAGCCCGGACACCATTTAACCATCTGGTCGCTTTCAAAATCCTCTTTGCTGAGTTTGACTGGTTGGGTTTGTATTTTACTTTCCATCGTACTATTCATTTAAAAGGGCGTTAAACTGATCTTTCAACTCGTTAACCATAAAGGGTAATCCCTGAATTTTATTATACTGACTATAGGTAAACTGAGGGAACGTCATGCGTAATACGTTTACAAGTTGACCCAGGTTAATTTCGCAAACAATAATTTTTTTGAACTTCGCAAAAACTTCAGCGGTATTTTTAGGCATGGGTTTGATATACCTGAAATGAGCCAGACTTACTTTTTTTCCTTCGGCACGAAGTTCTTCAATGGCGGTAAGCATAACACCATAAGTTCCACCCCAGCTAACTACTAAAATATCACCGTCTTCATCCCCTTCAATTTCCAAATCGGGAATGTAGTTGGCAACACGTTCAACTTTTTCTTCTCTCAGGTAGCTCATCTTTTGATGGTTCAACGGATCGTGCGAAACATTTCCAGTGATATCCTCTTTTTCCAAACCACCTAACCGGTGACGTAAACCGGGTGTTCCCGGTAGTGCCCATGAGCGACTCAGTTTTTCGGCATCACGTTTATAAGGAGCATAATTGGGATCATTGGCTTCAACAATGGGTGGATTGATTTCGGGCAGGTCGGCAACTTTTGGAATTTTAAATACTTCCGAACCGTTGGCAATAGAGCCATCGGTAAGTAAAATAACCGGTACCATGTGTTCCATGGCTACCTTGGCAGCTTCATAAGCGCTGTAAAAACAGTCGGAAGAACTATTAGCTGCCATTACCACTACAGGGCCTTCACCGTTTCTGCCGTATAAAGCCTGCATCAGGTCGGACTGTTCCGATTTGGTTGGTAAACCTGTGGATGGGCCACCACGCTGAACATTGATAATAACCAGCGGAAGTTCGGTCATTACTGCTAAACCAATGGCTTCGCTTTTAAGCGATAAGCCCGGGCCTGAAGTTGACGTTACCGCCAAAGCACCGGCAAAACTGGCGCCAATGGAAGAGACAACACCACCAATTTCATCTTCCATCTGCATGGAAATGGCATTAAATTGTTTGTGCTTGGCAATCTCTTGTAATATCTCGGTAGCAGGAGTAATAGGATACGATCCTAAAAATACATTTCTTCCCGATCTTTCCGAAGCTGCTAAAATGCCCCATGAAGTAGCTAAATTACCTGTTATGTTACGATAACGGCCCTTGTTTAACGGAGCCGGTTCTATTTTAAAGGTGTTGGCAAAAACTTCCAGTGTTTCGGCAAAATGATAACCTGCTTCCAAAACCTTTTTGTTGGCTTCTACAACAAGAGGGTTCTTTTTAAACTTCTGCTCAAAAAAACTAAAGGTCTTTTTGTAATCGCGGTTAAACATGTAAAACACCATTCCCAGGGTAAACATGTTTTTCGATTTCATAGCAGATTTATTGTCTAAAGCCATCTCTTTAACAGCTTCTTTCGTCAGCGTTGAAATAGGAGCCTGTACTACCAGGTAACCGTTTAAAGAGTCATCTGTAAGCGGGTTGGTTTCGTAGCCGGCCTTTGTCAGGTTTTTTTCAGTAAAAGCGTCCGTATCAACAATGATAATACCGTTTGATTGAACCCATTTTAAGTTTGCTTTTAATGAAGCGGGGTTCATGGCTACCAATACATCGGCTCGATCGCCGGATGTGTGAATATCGTTGGCTCCAAATCTGATTTGAAAACCTGAAACACCTGAAACAGTTCCCTGTGGTGCTCGTATCTCCGCCGGGTAATCGGGAAAGGTAGCAAAATCATTCCCTGCGAAGGCTGTTGAATCTGAAAAAAGATTTCCCGTAAGCTGCATACCATCTCCCGAGTCTCCGGCAAATCTAATTACTGCACTTTCAAGTTCAACGACTTTTCCTTTATGCGTTGTCATAAATTTTATTTTTTAAACGAGACAAAATTAAGTCAATTCTTTTACGTCCAACCAAATAGCAGGTTTTTTTTTCGATTTTATATGAGCCATTTTTCTATGTGTTAACAATTTTTTAACGGGTTGCTAATAAGATAAATAGAACGATTGCTTTTGGATGAAATTTTTTTGAGATTGTCTAATTATAACAAGTCTAAATTCCAAATTAGCACCATTCCCATTTATTTAGATTTAAATAAAATATTCGTGATTTGAGTTATTAGATTAACATTTGTATATATTTGCCATGAATTTTGAACTTAAAAAAATTAGTATTATGGCTTACAAAATTAATGACGATTGTACCGCTTGTGGTACTTGTATCGACGAATGTCCGGTAGAAGCTATATCAGAAGGTGATATCTATGTTATTGATCCTGATCTTTGTACAGATTGTGGCGCTTGCGCTGACGTTTGTCCTGTTGAAGCTATTCATCCGGAATAAAAACAGTTTAGTTTTTTAAACCCTGATTACCCTGTAGTCAGGGTTTTTTTTTGCTTTAGTTTTTAAAAAGTTTTTTTGAACTTCGTTTGACGATAGAAAAGGAAAGCAATATCTCTTCCAGGCAATGTAAAGAAATCGTTCATTTTCAATGTCAG
>CAZKGB010000258.1:0-4323 GCA_964551935.1 uncultured Lentimicrobiaceae bacterium
TTTCCCAGTAATCCGAATGCCGATTTACATCTTCCGGTTTTTGTTTTTTGCTGATTTACCTTTCCGCTTTCGGCATTGTTATATCCCAACACAAACAGCTCTTTGGCAACACCGATTACCCTTTTTTCGGTTTTAAAAGCGGGACTGAAATAATGAATGGTGTAACTGAAATCTGTCTTTCCAACCTCCACGTCAAAAAATTTCAATCCCAGTTTGCTTACAAAAACAAACCGGTTGCTGCTGTCGGTTTCCGATTGAATCAATATCCCCGACATGCTTTTTCCCTGCACGAGCATATCGGCATCATATTTCATTATAACATGTTGGGCAAAAGCCGGCAACAAAAAAAAGAGCAACAATCCCGTTAATTGATATTTAAGGCTCAAAAACATGGCCCGGTAAAGGTTGGTTAATATTCTGGTTATTAAATTCAATTACGGTATCATCGCCCGAAGCTTCATTCATCTTTATTTTCTCCATCAAATAACCCGATTTGGTAAAATAGAGGTCGATGGAGAGGATGTATGCTTTCATGGCCCGGTTTACCGTTTCAAAATTCACCACAAAGTAATTGTTTTCCTCTTTTAAAGTGGCATGGTAGTCGGGGTCGTCAAACATTTTGCCGTTGACCATGTTCATAATTACCTGTTTAATTTGCCCGAACATGGCATTGGAAGCGGCATCAAAACGGCTCTCTTTTTTATCGTCAATAACGGTGATGTTGTCACCATCGATAATAATAGAGTAGAAAAAGGGGGTTTGGTATTCCCAACGCATTTTATCGGGCCGGCTGAACCAAAATTTCCCGCCGGAGATAAGCTGTTCATCAATAAACGAGATGTTTTTGGTTTGCACGAAACCGGCTTCGATGGAATTTATTTTTTGAGCCTGTGATTTTATTTGTTGCAAAATGTCGCTGTTTTGACTCCATGCAAACAAAGAGATTAACATTAGGCAGAAAAACAAAAATTTACGCATAAGCCTTTTTATTGATAAGTTGCTCCAAAGATACAATTTGAAAACCGTTTTGCTTAAGCCACCCGATATATTGGGGAAGCATTTTGAGGGTTACTTCGGGATAATCGTGCAGTAAAACAATGTCGCCGGAGCGGGTTTTTTGTTTGAGCCGCTTTAATAGTTTATCGGGATTTTTGTACCGTGTATCGAACGAGCGCACCGACCATCCCACAACCGTTAAACCCGATTCGTTAACGGCTTTTGCAATTTCGGGATTGGTAACTCCGAACGGAGGTCTGAAAAAAAGCGGTTTCTTTCCCGTAATCTTCTCAATCATTTCAGATGTTTTCAGCAAATCATTTCCAACCGACTTACTGTTTTGAAAAGTAAATTTTACATTGTGCGAAAAGGAGTGGTTTCCCAACAGATGATTTTCATCAAATGCTTTTCTGACTATTTTACGATACATCGTAATATTTTCTCCTTTCAGAAAAAAGGCAGCCGGAACGTTTTCCTGTTTTAAAATTTTCAACAATGTTTCCGTTTGAACCGACGGACCGTCGTCGAACGTAAGGGCTACCTGCTTAACACGGCGGCTTCCGTGACGGATGGCTTCGAGATAAAAATTCCACCTTAAAAACAGAGAGCCTGCCGCCACTGTTAACAGCCAGGCCGCAACAAGGCCAACAATATACCCAACCGAAATATGCTGCCAGAAATATAAAAACAGAAACACAAACAGCAAAAACAGCCAGTTGTACGTTATCAAATGAAATTTTGATTTATCCATCGGTTAACAATATCAGGCTGTGGTTTACATTTCGGAACTGATTGTATATTAATACCGTCTTCGGATTTTTTACCGAACCTTTTTTCAGTATAACTTCGGGAATTTGTTCGCCGGATATTATTTTAGCAGCGAGGGTTAAAGCAAAAGCGGAAGCGGTATCGTAATCGCCGGTAAGGTGTTTAAACCAGCCGACGGCGGTTTTTTCAAACAGGCTGTTTTCCAAATTAAGGTAGATGGTATCAAATTCCGGATCGCCGTTATAGCCTGCCAATACCAAATCAATATCGTTTGCCGAAAGATTGTTTCTTTGCAAGAATGACCGGATTTGTTCTTCTATTTCGTTTATGCCCTCCGGCCTGAAGAAGGTTTTTACATCCCTGACAGCTGCATAGCTTTTTTCGTTCCTTTCGGATGAAAGCATAAAAAACATGGCTCCTTCACCCGCAAGTGCTCCCGGTTGTTTATCGTTCAGTAATTCCAAACCATTAACCGTTTCTTTTTTGTAGTGGTTAATGTGGGTTTTAATTTGCCAGCTCTCTTGGGTTATTTCGTCAACACCTCCTAAAAGAATATTGTTTTTATCATCCGCAAGCATCAGGATGCTGTCGATAAGGGCGCTTTCAAAAGAAAAAGTACGATGCACATAGGTAAAATTTTCGTTTTGGTTTCGCAACATCAGGGCAATGCGGGCACCCACCGTGTTGTGGGTAGATTGCATAAAGGCCGTGGGGTTACCGAACGTTTCGTTATTGTCGATCATACCGTTCAGGAATTTCTCGGTATCCTTTTGGCAACCCATT
Organism: uncultured Lentimicrobiaceae bacterium; assembly: GCA_964551935.1. Lineage (GTDB taxonomy): Bacteria > Bacteroidota > Bacteroidia > Bacteroidales > F082 > B16-G9. The sequence continues at coordinate 2,548 of CAZKGB010000258.1, forward strand.
CCGGTTCCTGTTAAGATGGCATCGGGTTGTTCAATGCCGGCATCGTTCATGGCATCGAAAGCGGCATACACGCCCATGCGCACAATTTTACTCATGCGTCGCAACGATTTGGCATCCACATATTTTTTATAGTCGGGTTTTTGTATTTGCAAAAAAGGTTCTTCATAGGCGAAAATCCCGGGCAACAACACTCCCCGCTCAACAGTTCCCTGAGGGGTAACCGCACCCAAACCGTTTATGTATGCTTTGTTCATTTTATGATTTCGTAAAATATATTACGCAAAGAACGGAAAAAAATTGGTAGGGATGAAACGGGAAGAGGCCGGAGTTGATTCCGATAGTTTTATGATAAGGTTCTGCCCGATATGAGTATTTTGCTTCTGACAAAAGCAAAAAAAGTAATAAAATGCTTTTGTGAATAGCAAAATAAGTTTATTTTTGCTTATTAAAATAGCAAAATATGCAAAATTTAATAATTAAATCAGCAAAAAAGATAGCTTCGGTACCGGATGATTTTCATCGCTATTTGTTTGAAAAGATAAATTTTAAGAATCGTCTTATTGCAATTTTAGGGGCAAGGGGAACGGGTAAAACCACCATGCTTTTGCAGGCGGCAAAAAAATTCGGAGAAAAAGAAAGTCTTTATGTGGCATTGGACGATCTGTTTTTTACCAACAATAATTTATACACTCTTGCTGACGAATTTAACAAAACAGGGGGAGAGCTTTTGTTACTTGACGAAGTTCATAAATATCCTGAATGGTCAAGAGAAATCAAGTTGATTTACGATGATTTTCCTGAACTTCAGGTAATATTCACCTCTTCTTCTGTTTTAGATATTTACAAAGGAGAATCGGACCTGAGTCGCAGAGCAGTTAATTATCACCTTAAAGAATTATCTTTTCGTGAATATTTACTTTTTTTTGAACAGTTTGATTTACCAACTTATACAACAGAAGAAATCATAAGCAATCATACGGAAATTGCCAACAGCTTATTGAAAAAGATTAAACCGTTAAAACACTTAAAAAATTATTATCAAACCGGCGTTTATCCTTATTACACGGGGAACAAAGAGGAATACTATCAGGCGTTACGAAATACCGTAAACCTGATACTGGAAATCGACATACAAAGTGTAAGGGGTATCGAATATGCCAATATCGCCAAATTTAAACGGTTGCTTTATGTGTTGGCCGGTAATGTACCCTTTATTCCCAACATTAGTAAATTGGCTGAAAAAATCAATGTCAACAGAAATCTTTTAATAGAGGCTTTACGACTGTTAGAGAGAGCAGAACTGATACAAACATGCATTAAAACATCAAAAAGCATCAGCTATCTGAACAAGCCGGATAAAATTTGGTTACATAATACCAACCTCAATTTTGCCATTGCCGGGGAAAAAATCAATACCGGAACTTTAAGAGAAACTTTTTTTCTGCAACATGTTTCGGTAATGCACCGGGTAACTTTACCCGATAAAGGCGATTTTTTGTTAGACGAAAAATATACTTTTGAAGTGGGTGGCAAAAACAAACAACAACACCAGATTTCAGGGTTAGAAAATGCTTTTATAGTGAGAGACAATATAGAACTTGGAGCAAAAAATATTATTCCTCTGTGGTTGTTCGGATTGATATATTAGCTACCGATATCCTGAAAAACAAACTTCGATAATCTATTGCTAAATCTCAAACTCATTCACCCAAAAATCGTGTTTATTGCAAAAACTGGTGGCGTATAAAGTGCCTTTATAACCTTCGGGAAGAGTAT
>CAZKGB010000259.1:0-4283 GCA_964551935.1 uncultured Lentimicrobiaceae bacterium
ACAGAAGGGATGGATCAAAGATGTTTGTCAACGAAAGCATGTGGATTGTGCAAGACGGCAATGGAAAACTCTTGTATTATGAGGGAATTGTCGAAGACATAACCAAGCGTAAAATTGCCGAAAACAAACTTAAAGAAAACGAATCGGCCCTGATTGAGATAAACCGTGAGCTGCTGAGGAATAACGAAGAGCTTGAGAAGGCAAGAGTGGAAATCGAAAAGGCTTACAAAACCAAAAGCGAATTTTTAGCCAATATAAGCCATGAAATCAGGACTCCCCTCAATGCCATCATCGGCTTTACCGATCTGTTAATGCAAAAAGTTAAGGGGAAAGGTCAATTGCAATATGTTCAAGCCATTCGTTCCAGTGGCAGAAACCTGTTATCTCTTATCAACGATATTTTGGATTTGTCAAAGATTCAGGCTGGCAAGATTGAGCTTCATTTTGAACCCGTCGTGTTAAATCAGATTGTGAATGATATAAGCCGGATATTTACACTTAGTGTTAAGGAAAAAGGGCTTGAGTTTAGAGTTAAAACGCATCCTTCGTTAACAAAGCTTATCTTTTTAGATGACACCCGAATGAGGCAGATATTGTTTAATCTGATTGGCAATGCCGTGAAGTTTACCGATAAAGGTTTTATTGAGCTTGATGTGGATGTAACCAATGAGTCACGCGAATCGTTGGATATTAAAATAACGATAACCGATACAGGTTCAGGTATTCCTGTCGGTAAACAAGCGCAGGTTTTTGAGGCCTTCGTCCAAAGCGATAATAGTCGAAAACATTCAGGTAGTGGTCTGGGACTTAGTATTACCAAGCGCCTTGTTGAAATAATGAATGGAACCATTTCGATGAGCAGTAAACCGGGGGATGGAACAGTTTTTACTGTATTTATTCCTGGTATTAAGATATTTGAAGGCGAACGAAAAGGGGAGAAGACTGTTCATGAACGGCAACTGGAATTTTCAGCAACCGATGAGGAAGATACTGCCTTTCTTGACCTTGAGTTTAGCAGGGATGAGCTTTCGGCATTGGCAGCCTCCGATTTTACCGACTTGTTTAAAAAGAGATGTGAAGCAGCGCAGAGTGGTCATGTTATTAAAGATATTATTTCGTGCTGCGATGATTTGGTGAAGTTTGCGGATGAAAACTCATTCAAAAAACTTTACGAAGTGGCAGTAATGCTCAAAGAGGCATCAGTAGGTTTTGATATTGAAAAGGTTAAACTGTTTTTACAGGTAATAAAAGAATTATTTACTAAAATTGAGGATAATGAAACCAAACAGTAATTTTAAGATTTTAATTGTTGACGATGTTTCAAAGAATATTCAAATACTGGGTAATATACTTTCTCAGGAAGAGTTCCAGATTGCCTGGGCACAGTCGGGCGAAGAGGCGTTATCGCTGGTTAAAGTTCAGGAATTTCATCTTATCTTACTCGATATTATGATGCCGGAAATGAATGGCTATGAGGTTTGCGAAAAATTAAAAGCAAACCCCGCCACAGCCGATATCCCTGTTATCTTCCTTACCGCCAAGGCTGATATGGACAGTATTATTAAGGGTTTTGATACGGGAGGACAGGATTATATAACAAAACCCTTTAACGCCAAAGAGTTGCTGGCTCGTGTCCATACACATATTTTGTTGCGTGAACAACAAAAAGAGTTGATGGAAGCCAATAGCGTTTTGGAAACAAAAGTGGCTGAGCGTACCAAAGAATTAAACGAAGCCAATAAACTTTTAAACGCCCTTGATACAACTAAAAGCGAATTTTTAAGCATTATAAGCCATGAGCTGAAAACCCCTTTAAGCGGGATTATCGGGTTAACCCATTTGTTAAACCAAACAGCTATGGGGGATGAACAGACTCAATACTTGAACTATTTAAAACAAGTGTCGCAGCGGTTGGTAAAATTTTCCGATTTGGCGCTGCTGATTACCAACATGAAGGTTAATAATTATGAAATGGACCTGCTGCCTGTTTCTGCTAACCATATTGCCGAGTCAGCCATCGCGGAGTTACAGGATGAAGAGTTGGATACTTCACGAATCCTTTTTGAGAAAAATAGCTCCAATCCGTTAATTATGGCCGAAGCGGAGTTAATCAGAAAGGCGTTGATGTTGATTATTGAGAATGCCTATCGCTTTTCTCCTGAAAATACTCCTATATCATTGGCTGTGTTTAGTGGAGAGGGTCAGGTTTCGTTTGTTGTAAGAGATGAAGGGCAAGGGTTTTCCGATGAAGTGATGGGTAAACTTTTTCAGGTATTTAGTATTGGGGATGTGGCTCACCAGGAAGGGAAAGGACTTTCGCTTGCTGCCGTTAAACTCATTATGGATGCCCATAGCGGAAAAGTGGATGTTGTCAATAAGGAAAAAGGCGCTGAGGTCAGCTTAATTTTTTACAGTAAGCCAATCTATTAACCTGAATCTGAAAATATTCTAATAAGTGTTTACTGATGTTGTTCTCTCAATAAATCGTTTACCGTTTTTACCGGGTTAAAGGTGATGATGGGCGCTTCAACAAAAACGGTAATCCAATCGGCCATGGCACCATTCCACAATCCGGGCAACTCTTGTGCTTTTAAGTCGCGGCCATCTTTCGATTTTTTGGAGATAAATCCGGTTTTTGGGTCTATAAATTCCCTCAGGTCAAAAGGCTCTCCTTTAAAATTACGTACGCCACAAACCAGGTCAACAGGATTAAAATGAGTGGCTCTGCCCACAATCTCTTTCTGCTCCGGAATTGAAAAATTTATTTGCGACGATTCAACAATCTGTAGCGAAAGTTCATCGTTATCGTTTTTAACCCAAAACGGACCTCCTCCCGGCTCGCCCTCATTTTTTACCATACCACAAACACGTATCGGGCGGTTTAAGCCATTAAACAGAAAATCAATTTTTTCCATCTTGTCGTATCCGGCGTAAGCGGCCGGTATAAAGATATTGAGTTTTTCGTTGGCAAAGGTTTTAATCTCCTCCAAAACATCTTCTTCAACATTGCCCTCTTCCAGGATGTCCAAATAGTCGAAGGTGCGTGCCTGAATATCAAGCAAAACGCCTCCAATTACCTTTTTATATAGAACGGTGGTCTCCCTTAAGCGGTCAGGCACAATGTTGTCGATGTTTTTTACAAACACTATTTCACCTTTTAAATCATTGAGGTTCTCAATCAAAGCCCCATGGCCTCCCGGCCGAAAGAGTATTTCGCCGTTTTCGGTCCTGAAAGGTTGGTTGTTCATGTCAACGGCAATGGTGTCGGTTGAAGGTTTTTGCTGCGAGTAAGTAACTTCGATAGTTACATTGTAAAACTGTTCAAATTTTCCTTTTTTAGCTTCAACCGCTTCTTCAAATAAATGCTGGTGCTCAGGCGAAACGGTAAAATGAACCGTTGCTTTACCCTCGCTGTTTGTTGCATACTGAGCGGCTTCTGCCAGATGCTCTTCCAGCGCCAGGCGAGGTTCGTCTTCGTATCGGTGAAACATTAACAGCCCTTTTGGTCGTTTCGAGTAATTTAACCCTTTCTCGGTTAAAAAATAGTCGAGAACAGGGGTGAAGTCGTAGCTTTCAATCAGTAAATCAATGTCAAGGCCGTCAGCACTCATCGTCTCTTTTAAAAGCTCGTAAAAGGCAAACTGTTTTATTCCTTTAAAAAATGTATATACCGAGTTAAAACTTTTATCTGCTTCATATTCGGCAATATCCTCCGGGGTGCCTTTGTAATATTGATGAAACTCGTGCAGATGTTTGAACATGCGACTGGCAGCCCCCGATGCGGGAACAAATTTCAGTATTTCATAGTCGGCAAAGTTTTCGTTATAGTAAGATTCCCAATGCTTTACTTCGCTTTCGCTAAACTTAAGTATGCCGTGTTGAAGTGTTGCGGGGGCAGCAAGGTTAACATAAGGAAAACCCGTTCTGAAATTTTCGAGTTGCTTATTAACAACTTCTATATCAATTCCTTTGCTTTTAAACAGTTCTAAATCTTTGGCTGTAAACATAATGACAAACGTGTTTTGTTGAAGGAATAAAAATAGCGATTTTAACTGAATCTGCAACATTGCAGATTAACTAAATGTGCGGATAGGAGCCTTAAATTCTTTTACCGGTTTGTTAATTGCTGATAATTATCGCCTTGTGTTTGTAACGAATGATTAAAAAAAATCTTTTAATTTTTTTGTGTATGAAAACGAAATAATTTTAATTTTGCAGCCCGATTAATTGCCCAGGTGGCGGAACTGGTAGACGCGCATGGTTGAGGGCCATGTTCCTGTAAC
>CAZKGB010000260.1:0-4277 GCA_964551935.1 uncultured Lentimicrobiaceae bacterium
AGAATTTGATTGACAAAAACCTTTAAATACCACAATAATAGTTTTTAACAGAACACGATAAATTATGTGTACAACTTGCGGATGTGGCGAAAGTGCCGAAGTTACCATTTTACGACCACAAAAAAAGGATCCTATTTCAGGAAAACTCTCGCTAGGTCATTCTCACCATGAAGAGCATCATCACCATCATCATCAGGAAAAGGTACTGCATGTTGAGCAGGATGTTTTACAGCAGAATAATTTGCTGGCCGAAAGAAACCGGGGTTATTTTGAAGCGAGAAACATTTTAGCTATTAACCTGGTGAGCTCGCCCGGTTCGGGAAAGACCTCATTGCTGGAGGCCACCTTAAAAACCGGACAAAAAAAGAGACCCTGTTATGTTATTGAAGGCGACCAGCAAACCATGAACGATGCCAATCGTATTGATGCCACCGGTGTACCCGTGGTTCAGGTAAATACAGGTCAGGGTTGCCACCTCGACAGCAACATGATTAACAAAGCGGTAAAAGAGCTCAATCCGGCTGAGAACTCAATACTTTTTATCGAAAATGTAGGAAATCTGGTTTGTCCGGCCATGTTCGATTTAGGCGAAAGCACCAGAGTAGTCATTATAAGTGTTACCGAAGGCGATGACAAACCCATCAAATACCCCGACATGTTTCATTCGGCACAATATTGCATTATTAATAAAATTGACCTGCTGCCCTACGTTGATTTTGATGTGGAAAAGGCCAAAGAATATGCCTTGCGGGTAAACCATCATTTAAAATTTATCGAGCTTTCGGCACGCACCGGCGAAGGTATGGAGCAGTGGCTTGCCTTGCTGGATACATTGAGGAAATAGATTTCTACTCCGGATAAATGGTAAAAAATCAGGAGTGCAATCCAAATCTTGTGTAACTTATATTTTTGTTACCTTATTGATCCGGTCATGATTAACTCCATTTTTTTACTTTTACATCAAAAAAACAGGTTATGTCGATACAAAATTTTACAGCATACAACCCAACACATCTCCATTTTGGAAAAGATGTTGTAGAAACACTGGGTCAAACCGTTAAACAATACAGCAACAAAGTTTTACTGATTTACGGTAAAGAGTCGGTTAAAAAATATGGTTACTACGATGACGTTGTCAAACAGCTTAGCGGTGTCGGAATAGAGTGGATTGAGTACGCGGGTATCAAACCCAACCCGATTATTGAAGATGTTCGTAAAGCCGCCGCCTTTGGAATAGAAAACAGGGTAGGTGCTATATTGGCTCTGGGCGGTGGAAGTGTTATTGATTCAGCAAAAATCATAGCGGCAACCATTGCCACCGGTCTGGAACCGTGGGATATTGTATCGTGGAAAAATCATCCGAAAAAAAGCCTGCCCTTAATTTGCGTTCTTACGCTGGCGGCAACGGGCACCGAGATGAATGCTGCAGCAGTAATTCAAAACAAAAAAACAAAAGAAAAACTGGGTTATGTTAATCCGGTGATGTTTCCCTCGGAATCGTTCCTTGACCCGCAATATACCACCACCGTTCCGGCTGATTACACCACCTATGGCATTGTGGATTTGATAGCGCATGCACTGGAGGCTTTTTATGGAGCAGGAGAACCATCTGTTATCGACAAAATTACGCTATCAATTATTAAAGATGCCATGGAAACAGCCCCCAAATTATTGGCTGATTTATTCAACTACGATTTACGAGCCGGTATTATGTTGGATGCAACGCTGGCATTAAACGGCCTGACCTCTTATGGTAAAACCGGAGGCGATTGGGGTGTTCATGGGATTGGACATGAAATATCGTTGCTTTTCGACACACCTCATGGCGCAACGCTGAGCATTGCCTATCCTGCCTGGCTGAAGGTTCAAAAAGAGCGAATTCCGGAAAGAATTCTTACCATGGGAAAAGGGTTGTTTAACGCAACCACAGTAGATGAATCTATTAAAAAACTGGAAGAATTTTTTGTTTCTGTTAATTCGCCTGTAAAGCTGGGTGATATTGGCCTGTCAGAGAAAACCCCGGAGATACTTGACCAGTTATCCCGCAACAAAGTTTCCGGTATGCATCATACCCTTACCGAAGAGGATTATAAAAAACTGACGGAATTAATGAAATAGTTTTGTCAGATAGCAAAACGCTCAAATTATTTATAAAATCTTACCTCACAAATTGAGTTAAATTCCTTTGTAGTTGACTTCATCCATAACCGACTGGATAACATACTCCATGGTATCAAGGTTAAGCGCCATCAGGTTTCCATAACCGGCCTTACGGGTAAAATAAACCCCGTTATCAATATCGATAAACCAATAGCTTGTGTGATTATTAATTACCATATCGATGAACTCAAGGTTTACCGGCAGATGACCATGAATAATTCTTCGATAGTTTATTTTTTCCGGATCAATTTCATAGTCACGAGCCCAAATCATGGCCCGTTTATCTTCAAAGGGATCATCCAGTTTAAAATTTAACCCGGCATGAACCACGATAAATTTTTCGAGTTCGACATAGTATTTCAGATTTTGCATCCACTCGATATACTTTTTGGGGATATCCCTCGGGCTTTCGGCGTTAAAGCTCTCCATGGTTTGTTTCCCGCCATAGCGTTCCCAGGCTTTTTGGGTTTTTCCTTTTGTACGAAGGCCTAAAAAACTTTTCTTATTTATGTCTTCTTCCCATGCTTTGATACAGTAATCTTCGTGGTTTCCAATAAGAGGTGTGATGTTGTACTCTCTTTTTTGAAGATCCATAATCGTATCGATTACCCCTTTGCTGTCGGGGCCGCGATCGATGTAGTCGCCCACGAAAATAAGATGATCGTTTTTGTTGGGTTTTATTTGAACATCCAACAATGTTTGCAAAGTGCTGGCGCAGCCGTGAATATCAGGAATTACCCAGGTTTTAGACATAGTAGTTGGTTTTTATTTAATATCAATTTGAAGCTGTTTTAAAAGGGACGTTTTCCCTTTTAAAACAGCTTCAAAACTGGTCTATTTCGTTTTAGCCTGGTTGGCTACTTTTTCCATTAACTTTTTAACCTCTTCAGGATCTCCTAAAAAGCGGTCGCCAACAAGGTTCATATCATCATCAAATTCAAAAAGATAAGGTATTCCGGTCGGAATGTTAAATTTAAGAATCTCCTCCTTGCTCATATTTTTAAGGTGCATCACCAGAGCACGCAGGCTGTTCCCGTGGGCAGCAACAATTATTTCTTCCTGCTCTCTAAGAGTCGGCATAATCTCATTCTCCCAATAAGGTACCATGCGTTCAATTACCTCTTTCAGCGATTCGGTCATGGGAACCTCTTCGGCGGTAAGCTCAGCGTATTTGGGGTCAAATTTCGGGTTTCTTTCATCATCGGCTTCCAATGGTTGTGGTGGCACATCAAAACTACGGCGCCACAGTAAAACCTGCTCGGAACCAAATTTCTCGGCTGTTTCCGACTTGTTTAAGCCCTGAAGATTTCCGTAGTGCTTTTCGTTCAGCCTCCACGACTTAATCTCCGGAATCCACATCTGATCCATCTCCTCCAAAATTAGCCATAAGGTTTTAATGGCTCGTTTTAAGTAAGAGGTGTAAGCAACCTTAAACTTAAAACCCTCCTCTTTTAATACTTTACCGGCTTTAATAGCCTCGGTAACACCCTGCTCCGACAACGGAACATCCGTCCATCCGGTAAACCGGTTTTCCTTATTCCACACGCTTTCGCCATGGCGGATTAACAATAACTTTTTCATCTCTGTCTAATTATATTAAATCGTTTTAAGTTTACAAATGTAACGAATAACTTTTTAACAGGCTGACTGATTCGGGTTAACTTTTTATCATGGTAACAGGCAGGTGCTTCTCTCTTTTTATGAAATTGTTTAAAGTTTAATAAACGGATGTGAAAGATTTTTGTACTTAATCAGCTCTACATTAACAGCCCCTACTATGATGGCCGATGTGGCAAAAACAGGCAGGTGGTTTTCGTCGTCGGTAACCCAAACATACATGGGGTATTTATCCGCAAACACTTCGCCGGTAGCCATCATGGGTGCAAATTGAAGGGTGGGTATTTTTCCTTGTTTACCGACAAGCGTATCGCGTCCCATATATTTTATGGCCGAACGATATACCGAATCATCAAGGTAAAAGTTTATCAGATAGATGCTGTCGGCGTTAAAATCCTCAATCTGTAGAGTTCTCAAATAATAGACGGCTGAAAGGATATCGAAGGTTTTGGGTGGAATGGTTATCTCTATAGGGCATATAACCTTGGAACGTTAAGAAA
>CAZKGB010000261.1:0-4276 GCA_964551935.1 uncultured Lentimicrobiaceae bacterium
ATTCGCGTAAGCTGTTTTCTGGATTCATCACCCCGCCAGTAAGCACCTGCAATTTTTAACAGCTTAATGGCTTTGATGGAAGAGGTGTCGGGTAAGTGAGGCCCGCGACACAGGTCGGTAAAACTACCGGTTTCGTAAAAGGTAATCTGGCCGTCTTCTAAGTCGTTAATCAGCTCGAGTTTATACTCGTCACCCTTTTTGGTGAAATAGTCAAGAGCCTCTTTTTTGGAAACCTCTTTTCTTACAAAGGTCTGCTTTTGTCTGGCAAGCTCCTGCATTTTTTGTTCAATCTTGGGAAAGTCCTTTTCGGAGATGGAGTATTCACCAAAATCGATATCATAATAAAAACCATTTTCGATGTCAGGGCCAATTCCAAACTTAACACCGGGATAAAGTGTTTCGATAGCTTCAGCCATAAGGTGAGCCGAAGAGTGCCACATGGTAGCTTTCCCCTCTTCATCACGCCATGTTAACAGCTGAACGGTGGCATCTTCGTTTATGGGGCGACTGGCCTCCATAACAACTCCGTTAACTTTGGCTGACAACACGTTGCGTGCCAACCCTTCGCTGATGCTTCTGGCAATTTCAAATGCATTGACGCCTTTGTGAAACTGCTTTACGCTTCCATCGGGTAAGGTTATATTAATCATAGTTTTATTAAGTCACAAAAAAATTGGGTGCAAAAATAACAAAAAACACTTAATATACAACCTAATAAGGTTGAAAAAGTTTGATTAAAAAATGAGGTAAAAGAATAAAAGACCTTTTTGTCTTAAATAGAAAAAAAAGTTTATTTTTGCAAAATTGTTTCACCCTAAATTGTAGTAAAGTGAAAATAAGTTCAAAAACAAAAATATCAAAACTCATCGACGAGAATGAGAAGACCATCGAGGTAATTGGTTCGATTAATAAACATTTTAAAAAGCTAAACAATCCGTTTTTGCGTAAAACGCTGGCTTCGCGTGTTTCCATTGCAGAGGCTGCCCGGATTGGCGGTGTGCCTGTTTGTGTGATGATCGACAAATTATTGGAAATTGGCTTTGAAACGGTTGATGAGTGCGGTTGCGAAAGTGTGTCGCCCGCTGATAAATATCGATTAAATAATAAAACAAATAGTATGCGAAAAGAGAGAGTTATAGAGATGGACGTTCGTCCGATTTTAGAGGGGGGAGTGGACCCCTTTGAGGCCATTATGGCAAAATTGAAAACCATGGATGATAACGAAACGTTGTTGATAATTAACACGTTTGAGCCTATTCCGTTGCTGAATCTTTTGAAAAAGAAGGGGTATGTTTATGAAACCGAACGTCCTGAAAACGGACTCGTGTACACCTATTTGGAAAAAGACGCCTCCGAAACGGAAAATGAGGTCAAGGAGGTTGTTAAAGAGGCAGCTGCTTTTGATGATGTAGCATCCAGGTTTAAAAACAGTATGAAGGAAATAGATGTACGTGATTTGGAAATGCCCATGCCAATGGTTACTATTTTGGAGGCTTTGGAGCAGTTAAACGATGGGCAGGCCTTGTACGTTCACCATAAAAAACTCCCTCAGTATTTAATTCCCGAGATGGAAGATCGCGGTTACAAATGGGTGTCGGATGAGATTGATGATGATAACATCAAGCTGATAATTTTTAAATAATGGAAGCAGGATTAAGCACGAAAAATGCCCCCTCGGTATGGGTGGTTGTGCCTCACTTTTTACTCGGTGCTATTGGCTTGCTGATAGCTTCGGTATTGTCGGTGGTTCATTATGAAGATTTTTTGGGCTACAATATCACACCCGAAATATTATCGATTACCCACCTTATGATTTTAGGCTGGGTTATTTTGGTAATATTTGGTGCGCTGTATCAACTGATTCCCGTGGTGATGGAGGTTAAAATCTACAGTGAAAAGCTGGCTTATGCAACCCTGGCCATCATGGTTCTCGGTGTCTTTTTTTTAATAGCAGGTTTTTTAAAGTTTGATTTTAAATTTACCCATAACATAGCCTTGGGCGGCACATTTATTATTATCGCCGTACTGCTGTTTGCTGTTAATACGTTAAAAAGTGCTGCCGCTTCACCCAAAAAGAGCATTAGCCGGTTGTATATTATTGCATCGGGTTTGTACCTTTTGTTAAATGTATCGTTAGGCCTGTTTATGGTGATGAATATGAGCTATCAATGGCTGCCGGTTGCACACACCCAGTTTTTAAAAACACACCTCGTGGTGGGTTTGGCAGGATGGTTTCTGATGCTTATTATTGGTGTGGCTGCCCGCCTCATGCCCATGTTTTTAATTGTGCACAAAACCAGAGAAGATTTCCTGAAATGGGGATTCTATTCGATTAACACGGGGGTTATTCTCTCCTTTGTACTGGCGTGGTTTCCTAACTATCCAACTCTGCTTTTTGCTATAGCCCTGCTGTTTGTATTGGCCGGAGTAATTTTGTTTTTGCTGTTTAACTACGACGTTTTTTCAAAACGGATGCGGAAAAAACTGGACTCGGGAATGAAACCTACTGCCATTGCTATCTCTATCCTGGCGTTAAGCACTCTTTCGTTTATGGCTGTTTATATGGGTGATGATGTTTTCGGGCTTCCTGCCGGAAGACTTGAAATATTAGCAGGTTTACTAATGATTTACGGCTTTTTTACCGGCTTGATTTTTGGACAGACCTACAAAACCTTACCCTTTATTATTTGGCTTTTTTATTACCAAAAAGTGGTTGGAAAGCAAAAAACCCCGTTACCGGGACAGATGTACAACAGCAAACTGGTAGATGTACACACCTACTCTTTTGTCATTAGTATTCTTCTTTTTATTGTTGGTTTGCTGTTTTCGATAAAATATATTGTTTTGGCGGCCACCGTCGTGATGCTGTTTACCAGTACAGTGTATGCCATCAACGCTTCAAAAATGATTTTTCACAAAAAACAAACAAAATAATCATGATACAAACAGAATTTTCAGCCGAAGAACAAAAAGTTCTTGATATTTTAAAACAGGTTCCCGACCCGGAAGTGGAAGTCAATATTGTGGATCTGGGATTAATTTACGTGGTTACAAAAAACGATGATGCTAAAACCATCGAGGTTGATATGACACTATCTACACCGGGATGCCCTGTGGGTGATTCCATTATGCAACACGTACAAACTATTTTAGAAGTTAGTTTTCCCGGATACGAGGTTAAAGTAAATCTGGTGTGGGAACCTCAATGGACGCCCGATTTAATTACCGATGAGGGCAGAGCTCAACTAAATCAGTAGCTGATGTTTTCCAGATCGACAGAATATGCTTTGCGGGCAGTGGTTTATCTTGCTAAAAATTCTTCGGAAGAGGAACGCTTAGGCATTAAAACCATTGCCCGTAGTTTAGGCTTTCCTGAGTCGTATCTTGGAAAAGTGTTACAACATCTTGTCAGAAAAAAAATAATCTTCTCTTCAAAAGGGCCTACCGGCGGATTTTACGCCACACCTGCCACCATGGATATTTCGCTGCTCGATATTATAGATGCCAACGAAGGCCTTTCATTTTTTAAGCGTTGCGGGTTGGGGCTGGTGGAGTGCGATGATGAAAAACCCTGTCCCATCCACGATGAGTACCATGTTTTTAGAGACGGGCTTTATAAAAGTCTGTCAGAAAAAAAGGTAAAGGATGTGCTGGATGACCTGGAAAGCGGTATTTCGTTTATCAGTTTTAACAACGTGTAACGGTTTAGTTACCGGCATCGGCTTTGGTTAAAAAGAAGCTGCTGTTTATCCTCAGCCACAAACCATAAGAGTAATCAAAATGACCGCTGTCGATATCATAATACTCTTCAAACCGGGCTTCAATAACGGCCCCTTTCATAATGGTTTTGTTATACCATAATTTACCTGTTATCAGGTTTCTGTTTTTTTGGTAAACGAGGGGGTCAATTTCCGAAACAGATTGAAATTGAGTTTCCCCCAGCGGGGCAATAAAATTATCCCCGTGCCAATAGCCCGTCAGCCAATGCAAGCTTTTCCAACCGATAACTACTTTTGAATAGGAACCCCATCCCTTTTTTGCCAGTAAGCTTCCCGGACCTTCCGAAGGAAAAGATAATCCATCGTAGAGCGCCATGTTTTCCGAAAGCGACAAATTCCAGTTTTCGTTTACTTGAAATGAGATATCCGCCCCGATATATCCATTGACAATGGTGGTGGTGCCCGGGCGCGGAGGCGGTGCCAGCTGTCCTCCCTGGTGGTTTATTAATAACTGAACAGGCACAATCACTTTAATTGACCGGTCGTTATATAAAATA
>CAZKGB010000262.1:0-4274 GCA_964551935.1 uncultured Lentimicrobiaceae bacterium
GGCTCTCGACGAAGTTACCATCAGTGCCGGGCTGGCTGACAGGACAACTGATCCGGTTTCGGTAACAGAAATCTCTTCAAAAACCATCCGTCGACAGCTTAACGATAAACCATTGCCCCTCTTATTTAATACCATTCCCGGTGTTTACAGCACTACATCGGGTGGCGGATCCGGCGATGCCGTTATGTCGATTCGTGGTTTTAAACAGGAAAATGTAGGCCTTTTACTCAACGGTGTACCTGTTAACGGGGTGGAAAACGGGCTGGTTTATTGGAGTAATTGGCAGGGACTCACCGATGCTTCCGCATCCATTCAAATTCAAAAAGGGCCGGGGGTAGCTAATGTGGCTGCCAATGCCGTGGGTGGAAGCGTGAACATTATTACTTACAATGCCAATAAGCCGCAAGGCGGAAACATAGCGTATCAGGTAACCTCTTATGGAAATCAAAAAATATCGCTGGCATTAAATAGTGGAAAGAGGCCAAACGGATGGAACCTTTCTTTCCTTGGAAGCCATGAAAACGGCCCGGGCTATGTGGATGCCACCTTTGTAAAAAGTTGGGGCTATTATTTTAGCGCAACCAAACGGTTTAGTAAAACAAGTAAGTTGAATATCACCCTGATGGGTTCTCCTCAGCAGCATGGACAGCGAACACTCAAATTGAGTGTGCAGGAGGTGAAATTGCACGGGTATCGATACAACAAAGATTGGGGTGGGTATGAAGGCTCCATGCGTAATGCCTCTCAAAATTTTTATCATAAACCGTTTTTGTCGGTTAACCATTACCTCACCTTTGATGATACAAAAAAGTGGGCTAACTCTTTTTATGTTTCATACGGTTCGGGAGGTGGATTGTGGTCGGAGAGTTTTAATTACGCTCCTTCCATTTTTAGCTATCGGAGTCCATCGGGGCAACTGGACTGGGAGGCTGTTTATAACAATAACGCCAATCATGGAGGGAGTTATGTCCTTGCCAATGGTGATACCGTTTCGGGGTATTCCATGAATGTTCAAACAAAATTTTTGGCAAGTCACATGGTAGCCGGTTGGCTCTCTACCTATGAGCAAAAACTTGGGCGAGGGTTTAAACTTGTTGCCGGATTACATTATCGTTATTTTAACTCCTTTTTACGCGAGGAGGTTTCCGATTTGCTCGGCGGCAATTTCTTTATCGAAGATTATGGATGGGCAGTAGATGGTGTTGCCGGGAGAGACCAGATTAAGATGCCGGGTGATATTATTAGGGTTAACAACAACTCTGTTATTCATTTTATGAGCGCGTATGCTCAGCTGCTGTACGATAGCAAGCATTGGAACGGCTATGTGTCGCTTAATCAAAATAACAATGTTTACCGCAGGATTGACAGGTTTAACTACATTGAAAATCAGAAAAGCGAACCTGTTTATAAACCGGGATTTGATATTCGGGCGGGCCTGGCTAATCTCTTTTCAGACCGACATAAAATCTATATGAATGCAGCCTGGCTAAGTCGTGCACCTTACTTTAAATATGTTTTTGGAAACTTTACCAACGTTCCGGTTACCCATTTAAAAAACGAAACGGTAGCAACCGTGGAATTCGGCTATCAATTTCACCATAACGGGTGGTATGTTACCGTTGACGGTTATTATACCGGCTGGAATAATGTATCCATGCTTTCAAATGAGTACATTCAGTTGGAAGACAATACCCAAACGCGAGCCATGGTAAACGGACTGAATGCTGTTCATAAAGGGGTGGAGACAACCATCGGGTATCAATGGAAAAACCGGGTTGACTTTAACTTTTTCGGTTCGTTGGGTAATTACCAATGGCAAAACGATGTGGAAGCCACTTTGTTTAACGATAGTAATGTTGCCGTTGATACGGTGTTTGTTTATGCTTCGGGGCTTAGAGTAGGAGGGACAGCCCAGCAGCAGATGGGTGGATCTGTCAATTTCTCAATATTCTCATTTTTTAATCTTAAAGCAGAGTGGATTTGGTTTGGAAAGCTCTATGCCGATTTTGATCCTGTTAACCGGAATAACCCTGCTGACAGACTGCAGCCGTATCAATTTCCATCGTACAACCTTTTAAATATGCATGTAAACTTCCCTTTTCTTGTTGCTCAAAAACAGGCTTACCTGGATTTGAGTTTAAACAATGTATTAAACAAACACTTTATCACTTTAGGGCAGGATGGGTTTGATCATTCACTTAACACTTTTCGAGGTTTTTGGTCGGAAGGCCTCACTGTAAGTGCTCGTTTGAGCCTCTATTTTTAATGCGGTTGTATTAAACTTCAAATCTTAATATTGAGTACCCAAACTAAAGATAATTGCAATAAAACTCTTTGGTTGTAAGGATATGCCGAAAAAAATGAATATTTTATTAACAAAAGTTAATTTTTATAAATTGCATTATTTCAATACGATAGACGTTAGGTGTAAATAATGTTAATAGTTGTTAATGTTAATTTTTTATGGATGGTTTTATTAGTGTGAAAGAATTTATACATTTGCGCAACAAATTAATGTTTGAAACCCAAAAAAAATCAAATTTTTAAGCTTATGAAAAAAAGAAGTTTACTCTTTACAGTAATGGTAATGCTTATGGCAGTTACCTCGTTTGCACAAGGAGTCGTTCAGGGTGTTGTTATGGATGCCAATACGAACGAAACCCTTATTGGTGCCACCGTGGTTGTTGAAGGAACAACTTTTGGTGTAACTACTAATCTCGACGGAAGTTTCCTGTTGGTTGCTCCTGCCGGAGATATTAAACTCGACATTACCTATGTCGGATATGAAAGCAAAACAATCGATTTAACAGTTAAAGATGGCTCTACCTATAATGTAGGTAACATCCTGTTAAAATCGAGTGCCATTGGTTTGGATGAAGTTAACGTAATGGCTTCGGTAGCCGTTGACCGTAAAACTCCTGTTGCAGTATCTACACTGGATGCTCAAACAATCCAAAATCAACTGGGTAGTCAGGAATTTCCTGAAGTTATGAAAAACACTCCTAACGTGTACGCTACTAAAACCGGTGGTGGTTTTGGTGACGCTCGTGTAAACGTTCGTGGTTTCGACCAAAAGAACGTGGCTGTTATGATCAACGGTATTCCTGTTAACGACATGGAAAACGGTTGGGTTTACTGGTCAAACTGGGCAGGTTTGGGTGACGCTACCCGTACCATCCAGATTCAGCGCGGACTTGGTGCTTCAAAACTGGCCATCAACTCGGTGGGTGGTACCATTAATATTATCACCAAAACATCCAGCATGAATAAAGGTGGTTCATTCCAGGTAGGTGCTACTGATTATGGCCGCTTTAAATCAATGCTGACATTGTCAACAGGAGAATTAAAATCAGGTACTGCTATTACCTTTGTAGGTTCTCGTACATTTGGAAAAGGCTATATCGATGCTACCTGGGTTGATGCATGGTCCTATTTCCTTTCTGTTTCACAAAAACTTGGCGACAACCATCAGTTGGTTTTTACCGCCATTGGCGCTCCTCAGCAGCATGGTCAAAGAGATGGCTACTATATGCTTGACTCAGCTAAATTCAATAAATATGGTCCTCGTTATACCCAAAACTGGGGATGGCGTGGTGGCGAAATGCTGAACGAACGTGTTAACTTTTACCACAAACCTCAAATGGCCTTAAACTGGTACTGGACTATTAACGAAAAAGCCTTCTTATCAACCTCTGCTTATTATTCATTTGGTAATGGTGGTGGTTCAGGTCCTTTAGGAATGAGTCCTTATAAATATGAGCCTCCTCAGACTGCAAGCGGTTATTACGATTGGGATGCCTTGGCTGATGTTAATGCCAATAACATAGATTCGACAATTTCTGAAACCGAATCTCGTTCAGTTCACATTATCCGTAACTCCATGAACAATCATAAATGGATGGGTATCTTGTCAACTTTGAATTACAATTTTAGTGATGCTCTTGTATTAACAGCAGGTATTGATGCTCGTCATTACAAAGGTGAACATTATCGTGAAGTACGCGACCTCGTGGGTGGCGATTACTGGTACGACAGTAAATTCGGTATGTCAAAAGTTGGCGACAAAATTGCTTACTGGAATGATGGTATTGTAACTTATAGTGGGTTATTTGCACAGTTGGAGTACACCAAAGGCATATTCAATGTTTTTGCTGCAGCAACCGTTTCAAACACCTGGACCAAAAGAATTGATTACAGAACCTATTTACCTGATAATGATGCCGCCGAAAGTGATGTGCTTTCAAATTTAGGTTATAACTTTAAAATGGGTGCTA
>CAZKGB010000263.1:0-4240 GCA_964551935.1 uncultured Lentimicrobiaceae bacterium
TAAAGCAAAGGATATCACAACTGAAGATAGCTATAAAATAATTAAAATAGCAAAAACAGGCCAAATTACTAAATAGAGTAAAAATAATTCGGTTACCCCCATCTCGGAATTTGTAAATTCCCTCTCACTATTCAATAAACTCACGGTTAGCAACCCACCCAGCAAACCTATCTCACGGTTTGTAACCGTGGGATGTTTTAAACCGAAGTACATTGTAATTACATGATCATGAAAAACAGTTGCAAACTGTCAAAAGTCAAGCTGTCTCACAGTTACAAACTGTGAGAGGAAATCAAGGGGTGAGGAAAGATAAACATTATTCCTCCACCGGTTCAAACACCGATTTTTCCGCACCGCAATCGGGGCAGGTCCAGTCGTCGGGGATTTCTTCAAAGGGAGTGCCCGGGGCAATGCCGTTGTCGGGGTCGCCAACCGCGGGATCATAAATCCAGCTACAATCCATGCACTCGTATTTTTGTAATTTTTTTTCCGGTTTTGGCGGGGCGGCTTCTTTACGCATCTCCTTCGAAAGGTAGGTAGGTGCATTTTTAGGAGCAATACCTTTAAACACAGTATGAAAATAACTGTAGGTTAGTGGCGACTCGTCGCTGAGCACTTCACCATCTGTTAACAAACCGATAAAAAGATAATGCGTGCCCACATCAATGGTCTCTAACAAATCAAACACCATCCACGAAACGGAACCTTCGGTAACTACCGGAATGCCATCGGCAGTATCAATCGATGCTATCCCTTCAAACTTATCAACTTTGGCTCCCGACCGGTAGCCGAATTTGTTGATCAACTCCCGATTACAGTTTTGTGAAAGTACCGAAACCGAAAACTGTTTTCTCTTCGAAATCATCGAAGAGGTTAAATTGTCTTTATGGCAGCTGATGCCAAATTTTGAAGGCTCAGCAGTAAGCTGAAAGACCGTGTTGGCCACATAACCGTTCTTTTTACCATCCCATTCGGTGGCAATAATGTACAAGCCATAGCTTATGGTTTTAAAAATATTTGGATTCATCGTACGTTGTTATGATTATTAATTAGACTTTAAATATACCATTAAACGATTAACTTTGCCGTTAATTACAAAGAAAAAGATGCAACATATCATAAAAACATTTTTCCTTATCTGTTTTGTTTCAGGAGTTTCAACGGTTCAATCACAAATTTTTTCGTTGAATAGCAGCACAAAAAACAGTAATGACGAAGCCATACTTCACATGATGAACAAGCAGGTGGGGCAGTTTTTCAGAAGATTTAACATGGAGGAAGACCAGTATGGAAAGTTACTCAAGACCACGGATGCGCGCTATCATAACCGTAAAATACGAATAAAGTTGCTGGAACAGATGTTTGATGTCCACAATCCCCGAACCAACAGTGCTTTAAAGCAATATTTTATTGAAGATGTTACGAGTAAAAAAAATCCTGTTTACCTGGAGTTTCTCGATAATAACTGGTTTGCCGAGGTGGCCGCTACCTTTACCTCCGGGGGGAAGGATCGTCATCTGATTTTATTTTTGAGGCTTGAAGAGTCGGGATTGGGTTCCAAGTGGGTTATCAGTAACGTTTATTATAACTATACCAGCAGTTTTTTTCCTGATATCGACAGCGTGGAAGCCATGAAATATTTTTTGCATCCGCAGAGCCACGAGCTTGATTTTATGAACCTTCACAAGGCACTCGATCACCCGTCACGCATTCAGTATTACGCATCCGACAATTTTCAACCCGATTATCTTACCCTCTTTTTTTACCTGATGAAAACCGGGAATTTGAAATTTAAAGAGATTACTCATGTAAAATTTCATTTTTTTCAGATACCCGACTGGTATTTCGAGTTGTCGTATTACAACCGAAGCGACACCAATTCAGGATGGTTGATATCAAACCTGAAATATATAAAAGAGGATGAAAAACCCGGCTTAATTAGATTTTATCAATCATGTACAGAAAAATAGTTGTATTTCTGATGGTAGCGGTTAGCAGCCTTGCACCGGCGACAGCTCAGGAAACTGCCCCTTCGCTTTCGGCTGATGAAATTGGTTCCTACAAGGAGCAGAGTAAAATGATGGTTAGTTATCTTGAGGGAACGTTAAACTTTTTGGGAGACCCCGAGGAGGTAATTGCCGAGAAGGAGATTATCATCAACAACAGCTATTTGAAAATATTTCGCGATGCCGAGGTGCAGATTGAAGATGACCTGGACGAAAATCGTGAGGTACCGCTGCGCAAAGATGTTCAAGCCTATCTAAAAGACATCATTTTCTTTTATAAAAAGGCCGCCTTTACCCTGGAGGTAACCGCTGTTGACCGGATGGTGGGCGATAAGGGAGAAATTGTTTTTAAGGTAACCATTAACCGGAATCTGAAAGGGGTTACCATTAATGACGATACCGTTGATTTTAATGTTTTGCGCTATATCGAAATTAATCTTGATCCCTTTATAAAGGATTTGAAGATTGTTAGTATCTACACCACCAAACCCGACCAAAAACGGGAGATTCGCAGATGGTGGGCTGAGCTGCCATTGCCCTGGAAAGATTTTTTTGGGTCGAAGATGTTGGTTTTTGATACGCTGCCGATGAATCAGGTTGTTTCGTTTAACGACAGTACGGCTGTTATTTTGCGCCCTTGTTACACCATTGAAACCGATTCGCTGTTGATCAGCGGGAAAGATACGCTGCGTTTTTCAAAGTTACCCGAGCTTGATTCGGGCAGTTATCACGTTGAATATCTACACGACACCTTGGCTGAGAAGTGTCCTGATACAGTCAGGGTAAATGTGGCATCGCCGGATAGAAAAATCAAGCATCTTCTGGAAATAAAAAGGCTTAACATCAGCAATAATTATTTAATACAATCGCTGGGGCCGGTTTCCAGGCTGGCTTCGCTCGAAAGGCTTAAAGCCTCTAACATGCTAATCAGCGATCTTACACCTTTGCGTACCTTAAATAAACTGGAAACTCTCGATATTTCAAAAACCGAAGTGGAATCGTTGGAGCCGCTGCGCTTTTCGTTTAATTTAAGAGTGCTCGATATTTCAGGGTCTTCTGTCGATTCAATCAAAGTGCTGAAAAACCTTACGAGGTTGCAAAGGTTGATAATCGACAGTACCGCCATAACTGATTTGTCGCCACTGGCAGGTTTAAACGAGTTAACTTTTTTAAGTATGGCTTATACCCCTGTTACAAATTTACAGCCTGTTGGACGGTTACCTTTTTTAAAAAGATTGATTCTAACCGGTTCCGAAGTTACTGATCTGTCGCCTCTTGACAGCCTCTTTTTTCTTGAGTACATTAACATTGATAACACCCGGGTGTCCGATTTATCACCACTCGCTTCAGATACTAACCTTACCACCATTCAGGCAAACAACACGGCTGTTTCGGAAATAAGCTCCTTGCTGGCAAATAAGAATCTGAAACTAATATATTGTGATAATACCGGAATCGACAGGCAGGAAGCCATCGACTTTATGGAAAAAAACCCATCATGTCTGGTTATTTTTGATTCGCAGCGGCTGGTAAGTTGGTGGAACGAACTTCCCGGTTACTGGAAAAAAATTCTCTCGAATGGTTACCGGATGAAAGGGGTTCCCACCAAAGAACAACTTCAAAAAATTGTTAATCAAAAGGAGTTGCTGCTTTCAGGAAATCGTAAGGTAACCGACCTTTCTCCTTTAAAAATGCTGTTTCGGCTCGAAACCCTTGACATAAGCAACACGGGCATCAATAATCTTTCACCCCTGGCGGGATTAAACAACCTGCACTACCTTAATGTAAGCAACACAAAGGTTAGTACGTTGGCGGATATTAAAGGGTTATCCGATTTGCATGAGGTACACCTTGATAGCACATTGGTTTCGGATATAATGCCTTTAGCCAACAACAAAGCGTTAACAAAGGTATATTGTGATGCCACCGGTGTTAAAACTACAAATGTTTTGAGTTTTTTAACTGTTAACCCTAACTGTTTGGTGATTTATCAAACCACCGGATTGCGTTTTTGGTGGAATAACCTGCCGGAAAGCTGGCAATCGGAATTTTCAACTCAGATTGGAATTGACGGCAACCCGTCAAAAGAGCAACTACAATTAATGGCCGGGTTGAAAGAAATTACTATCAACAACAACAGTAGCATTACCGATATTGAATCTGTAAGTGTTTGTCATGTTTTAAAAACTTTATCAATAAGTTTTACCGGAATTACCGATCTTTCACCATTGGTG
>CAZKGB010000264.1:0-4233 GCA_964551935.1 uncultured Lentimicrobiaceae bacterium
TATACAATAAACAATTGAACCATTGAACCATTAAATAATTAAACCATTGAATAATTGAACCATTAAACCATTAAAATAAAAAAAATGAAAACATTAAAAATCACATTCACATTAACACTGTTCTTTCTTGCAGGGATTGCAAGTCAGCTAACAGCACAACAACTCACCGGAAGAGAAATTATTGATCAGGTATATAACCGTCCTGCCGGTGATGACCAAACTTCCGACCTTACCATGACGTTAATCAACAAAAGCGGCGATGAGCGGGTAAGAAAAATTAAACAGTACACCAAAGATTTTGGCGATATTGAAAAAAGCATCATGTTCTTTGTTGCTCCGGCCGATGTTAAAAACACCTCTTTTATGAACTGGACTTACGATGACGATTCAAAAAGCGATGACCAGTGGATTTACCTGCCGGCATTGAAAAAAATCAAACGTATATCCAGCGACAGCAAAAGCGATTATTTTATGGGCTCCGATTTCACTTACGACGATCTCGGTGACCGGAAATTGGATGACGATACCCATAAACTTTTACGCGAAGAAACCATTGACGGTGTTGACTATTACGTTGTACAAAGCATTCCTAAAGACGAAGATTATATGTACAGCAAAACCATAACCTGGATTCGTAAAGACAATTTTATCGGACTAAAAAAGGAATTTTATGATGAAGACGGGGAATTGTTGAAAATTTTAAAAATAAAAGAGTTCAAAAAAATATCAGGGTTTTGGGTTATTACTCTTTCCGAAATGGAAAATGTTCAAAAAAACCACCGAACATCTATGAAGCTTGATAACGTTAAAATTAACACGGGTATTCCGGCTTCAAAATTCTCTGAAAGAATGATGATGAGGGGATTATAACATGGAAGGCAAAAGAACCAGAAAATAATCAAATGAATTACCCGGGATTGCTTTTAAACACGCAAGGAAATGATTATTACATTTCTTAGCGCCTCAGCATCTTTGCGGTATAAAATTTAAACACATGAAACTGAAAATTCTTATTCTAACAGGAGTGCTGTTTATCGGAAACCTGATAAATGCGCAAACCATCGGTATCGACGGATTTGTCCGTAACTACACCGGGGTACAATACAACAACGGCGACTTTAATATGTTGCAAAACACGTTAAACCTCGACTTTAACCTGATGGGTGATAAAATGGCTTTAAAGGCCAACCCGCTTATCTATTTATACAACATCGACAGTTTTGATGTTCGCATGCGCGAAATATACCTCGACATGTACTTCAACAGTTTTGACATCAGGGTGGGTAAACAACAAATTGTGTGGGGCAAGGCAGATGGTGTTTTTATCACCGATATTGTGTCGCCACTAAACCTGACTGAATTTTTATTGCCCGATTTTGACGAAATCAGGGTGGGAGTGTATGCCGCCAAGGTCGATTTTTACCTCGGCAACAGCACGCTGGAGGCAATCTGGAAACCCATCTATGCAGGCAACGAACTGCCGGGACCGGGCTCTATCTGGTACAAGCCACCGGCATTCCCGGCACCGCCCACTTTTGACCACTCCAAAGAAAAAATCAACCCTTCGTTGGAAAACAGTGAAATTTATCTGAAATACTCCTTTTCATCCTCCGCTATCGATTTTGACCTGATGGGTGCATACACATGGGACCAAACACCCAGTATGTTTGTTGAAAAACAGTTTACCATTGATACAACCACACATAATCCGGTTTTAACGGGCCTGCTGATTACACCGGAACATCATCGTTTATATGTAGCAGGTGGTTCTTTCACCTCAACCGTTAAGAGCTTTGTTTTGAGAGGTGAAGCAGCCTATTACAACGGTAAATATTTTCAAACGGCCGACCCCTTGGCAGAGGGTGCCCTGGTGGAAAAAGACTATTTGCATTACGTGGTCGGCCTTGATTACGGCGTGGGTCATTTAAAACTTAGCACACAGTTTATTCAAAAATATATTTTCGATTATGACGATAATATGGATGAAGATGAGGTTCAAAACACCATGACTTTTTTGGGGCGTTACGATGCCATGCGCGAAACATTGCATCTCGAACTCTTTTCGTACGTGGGTTTAAAATATGGCGATGCTCTTATCCGTCCAAAAATAACCTACGATTTTAGCGATGCTTTTTCCATTTTACTGGGCTCCAACATTTTTGTGGGAGACGAACGCGGGATGTTTGGCAAGTACCAGGATAACTCAATGATTTATACAAAAATTAAATATAATTTTTAATAGCCCGTTGTTAAACTTAAATTCTTCGTGGTTATTGTGAAAATATTTAAAGTCGATAATAAAGTAACCGTTGTAGGATCGAAATACTTTTTTTGGCATACTATAGAGTGGCAAAAAATTTAGATCTGTAAAAAATGATAAAACGAACAACAGAAAATATACTTCTTTATGTTTGTGTGGTTTAATCGTTAATTGAATGCTGTTTACATAAATATATTATAGGATTGGATGAAAAGATTTCAAAAAAAAATTGGCTTTACATAATTAGTTAATATTAACTAATGTTATATTAAGATATTGCACAAAACAAGTTTCATTATTCATTAATAATATGGTTATCAGTTTATAAGTCTTAAAGTTCAAATTAATTGTTAGTTAATATTAACTACGTTATTGTTAAATGATTACGGAAAAGAAAAAATAAAACCAAACCGGCATGAGCAAAAATAACAATTGGAATTTAATAAAAAAGAATGCCTATAAGGCATTAGATCCGGTAATAAAGCTGTTAATAAAAACAGGTTTAACCCCTAACGCGATAACTGTTATCGGTTTTGTAATTACAATTATTTCATCGGTTATATTGGTTGTTGGTGCCGAAACAGGTCTGCGAGGAGACACAAAATACATTACATGGTTTGGAATTGTTCTTTTGTTGGCCGGTATTTTTGATATGCTCGACGGACAGCTGGCCCGAAAAACAAACCAAATGACAAGTTTTGGTGCACTGTTCGATTCGGTCATCGACAGGTATAGCGAAATGGTTATGTTTTTCGGCATTACCTATTATTTGGTTTCGTATCATTATTTTTTAAGCGGTGTTTTTGCATTTATTGCCATGATAGGCTCTATCATGGTGAGCTATGTTAGAGCCCGGGCAGAAGGATTGGGCGTTGAATGTAAAATTGGTTTAATGCAACGCCCCGAACGGATCATCACCATAGGATTATCAGCCATACTGTACGGAGTAATTTCTCATTTCACCGGCGACTTCAAGTTCACATTGGGGCATTCGTCGTTGCCTCTGTTTGAAAATATTTCAATATTCACTATCCCGATTTTCATCCTGGCAATACTTACCAACTTTACGGCATTTCAACGCCTCAATCATTGTAGAAAAAAAATGTAACGCATTTATAATTTTATAATTAAAATATATCAAAATGAATTCATCACAAAACATCAAAAACCCATCCGGTAAATTAGGGATATTAACCCCCGGTATGGGTGCCGTTTCAACAACCTTTATGGCCGGTGTAATTGCCACCAACAAAGGATTGGGCAAACCCTTTGGATCAATCTCACAAATGGGTAAAATCAGACTTGGAAAACGTACCGAAGATCGAAATCCTGACATCAAAGATTTTGTACCGTTAGCATCAACCAAAGATATGGTTTTCGGCGGATGGGATATTTACAACGATAATGTGTACGATGCAGCTTTAAATGCCGGAGTGCTTGATAAAGAGCTGCTCAATGAGCTAAAAGACGAATTATCGGAAATAAAACCGATGCCTGCCGTATTCGATCACAAGTTTGTAAAGAATATTAACGGTAAAAACATAAAATCCGAAAAAACCAAAATGGATGCCGCCAAAGCATTGATGGCCGACATCGAAACATTTAAGAAAGAAAACAGTTGCGACCGGTTGGTAATGATATGGTGTGCTTCAACCGAAGTTTATACGCAAATTACCGATGTGCATCTGACCATTGAAAAATTTGAACAGGCATTGGAGGAAAATCATCCCTCGATTGCTCCCAGCATGATTTATGCTTATGCGGCCATTAAAAGCGGCGTGCCGTTTGCTAACGGAGCTCCCAATTTAACCGTGGATATCCCTGCTTTAATCGAACTGTCAATCAAGGAAAACATTCCCATAGCAGGTAAAGACTTTAAAACCGGCCAAACCCTGATGAAAACCATTTTAGGTCCGGGTTTAAAAACCCGATTGCTGGGTATCGACGGATGGTTTTCAACCAATATTCTCGGA
>CAZKGB010000265.1:0-4228 GCA_964551935.1 uncultured Lentimicrobiaceae bacterium
TCGCTTACTAACGGTGCTGATTCTTTCAGCAGCTGTGTCATCCGGTTTTTAGCTTTCGGTCTGTCGTCGGGATGTACCAATTCAAGAATTCCTTTTCCAATTAATTCGGCTTTTGTTTTCAGGCCGGAAGCTTTAAGGGCAGCCCTATTGGCATCAAGTATCATTTTACCATCGTGAATAACAATTGGGTCGGGTGAATTTTCAAATAGCATCCGATACCGTTTTTCGCTGAGCATCACCTCTTCTTCCGCTTCTTTCTGGCGGGTAATATCGCGGGCGCTGCCAACAGTTCCTATCATTTCTCCCTTATCGTTCCACAAGGGGGCTTTAAAAACATCCAATATCAGATTTTTACCAAACACATTGCCGTATTCCGTAAAACGGCTTACCGCTCTGTTTTTAATGGTAATGGCATCCGAATCGCCACACTCTTCACCAAAGGTAAACCACTTATCATCTTCGGGATGTGCGTCTCGTTCGCGATTTACAAAATACATTACATGTTTACCGATAGGTTCATACACATCTTTGGCGTTGATTAGTTTTTCGCAAA
Source organism: uncultured Lentimicrobiaceae bacterium (assembly GCA_964551935.1). GTDB lineage: Bacteria > Bacteroidota > Bacteroidia > Bacteroidales > F082 > B16-G9. The sequence goes on from CAZKGB010000265.1 coordinate 554, forward strand.
TAGCTTTGTTGGTGAAGGTAAAATTACCATTCATATCTTTAGCCCAAATCATATCGGGAGTAGTGTCTGCCATCAACCTAAACAGTTCGTAAGCTTTTTTATATTGTTCGCGGCTTTTTTCCAGTTCCGACTGATGTTTTTTTCTTTCGGACAAATCGCGAATAGCAGTAACCCGTACTTTTTTGTTATTAATGGTAATATTTCTCGACTCAATCTCAATAGGCACCAAACGACCATCTTTATGCCTGGCTTCAATGTAGTAAGGAGAAGTTCTGTTTTTAACAATTTCATCCATTACTAATGATTTGTACTCATCGGGAACGAAAACATCCAGAATGTTGTGGCCGATAATTTCTTCGCGGGTATAACCCGAAATTTTTTCGATAGCCAGGTTAACATCCATGGCTACACCAAACTCATGAATTATAATGCCTTCAAACGAAAGGTTCGACAATTGCTTAAAACGGTCTTCGCTTTCGGTTAACTCATCCGACATCTCTTTTTGTTTAGAGATATCATGCATGGAAGCGTGGAGAATGGTATTGCCTGCATCATCTTCCAGCCTTGTAAGCAACACCTCAACGGGAAATGTTTCTCTGTTTTGCTTTTGATGAACCCATTCAAATCTGTTGCTTCCGGTTTTTAGTGCCCGGGTTATCTCTTTATCGGCTTTTTCTCGCGAATTGCTGCCATCAGGTTGGGTTAAAGGGGATAAATCGCCCGGATGCTTTCCTACAATCTCCTTTCTGCTGCTATATCCAAGAATATTAAGGGCAGCCCGGTTGCATTGTGTAAATTTCCTGTTTATAAGAAGAAACTGAATCTCTTTCGAGTTTTCAAAAAGTTGACGGTACAGGTTGTTATTTTCAGGTATGTTACTCATCTTTTAGCAATATATGTTCTTAACAGATGTTATTTCTACTTTTAGAAACTATATGAACGATAATTTGTCAATAAAAGTAAAAAAAAATAGATATAATTAAACATAAACCTGATAATTTTAAAAAACCGCCCTGCGTATTGCTTTATTTCCAAACCGGTTTCTCACATAATCCATGGCCTGGTAAAGGCTGGTCATTTCGGCGGTATCTTCAAACAGGTTTAGCTGTTGATGCCCGCTTACCAAGTCGCTAAAGCGTATGCCTATCAACCGGATAAGCATCCTGCGACTATACAAGCGCTCAAACAAATCCAACACCGTGGAGAGCAAAATATGATCGAACGAAGTATAGGCAATCCGCTGCCGCAGGGTGTGAGTATCGTAGTTTGAATAGCGAATTTTAACAGTAACATTGCCGGTAAGTTTGTTGGCACGCCGCAGCTCGAAGGCCGTTTTTTCGGTCATTCCGATAAGAATTTCTTTTAGCCGCTTTACATCGATGGTATCTTTGTCGAAGGTTCGTTCGGTACCCATCGATTTTTTTTCATGATAAGGCTTTACCGGTGAGGGGTCAATACCGTTGGCTTTTCGCCAGATTATCTTCCCGTTTTTGCCCATCACCTGCTCTAACATATCGGGCGGAATCATACTAAGGGTTTTGATGGTAGAAACTCCCATCGACCGTAGCAACCGGTAGCTTTTATTGCCTATCATGGGAATTTTCCGAATGGAAAGCGGATATAAAAACGGTTTTACCTGTACCGGGGGAATGTGTAATTCTCCGTTAGGCTTAGCCTCACCGGTAGCAATTTTTGAAACGGTTTTATTGGTCGACAGTCCAAACGAGATGGGCAACCCCGTTTCTTTAATAATGCGCTGTCGTAACTCATGACTCCACTTTACACTTCCAAAAAACCGATCCATACCTGTTATGTCCAGGTAGTGCTCATCAATGGAAGCCTTTTCAAAAACGGGTGCTTTGTCGGCTATTATCTCGGTTACCAGCCGCGAGTACTTACTGTACAAATCCATGTCGCCCCTTATAAAAACCGCCTGACTGCACAACCGTTTGGCCAGCTGCATGGGCATGGCCGAATGTACTCCAAACGCACGCGATTCGTAACTGCATGCTGCCACCACACCCCGGTCAGACGTTCCGCCAATAATAACCGGCTGGCCAATCAGCTTACTGTTTACCAGGCGTTCCACCGACACAAAAAAGGTGTCTAAATCCAAATGAACAATGGTTCTGTTTTCTCCCTCCATCATAAAAAATAAAAATATTTTGATAATATAACTGACAATTAAAAATAATTATCTACTTTTGATTATTATTTAATCATTTTATTGGTGGCAATATAATCATTATGTATTTTAAAACAAACATTAAATTTTTACGAAAACGGCGCGGCCGCACTCAGGATGAGGTAGCTTTCGCCCTTAAAATGAAACGTCCCACCTTAAGTGGTTACGAAAATGGCGTGGGACAGCCCAACATGGAAGCGCTGGCAAAATTCTCCGATTACTACGGGGTGGCCATCGACACGTTAGTGAAGGTGGATTTGACCACGTTGAGCGAACATCAACTCTCGCAGCTGGAAAGAGGCTACGACATCTATATTAAAGGCAGCAAACTGCGGGTGCTGGCAACCACCGTGGGAACCGACAACGAAGAGAACATTGAGCTGATTAACGAAAAAGCCAAAGCCGGCTATACCACCGGATTTGCCGATCCCGATTACATTCGTATTTTACCAACCTTCCGGTTACCTTTTTTATCAAAGCAGAAAAAATACCGAACCTTTCAAATCAGTGGCGACTCCATGCTGCCCATCCCCGATGGCGCTTATGTTACCGGTGAATTTATTCTGGATTGGCACACCCTGCGCGACCGGGATGCTTACATCGTATTAACCCGCGATGACGGCATTGTATTCAAGGTGGTGGAAAACAAAATCAAGGAAGAGCGAAAACTTATTCTTCACTCGCTTAACCCGTTGTATGAACCTTACGACATCGCCATTGCCGAGGTGAAAGAGATATGGAAATTTGTAAACTACATTAGCCCCGAGATTCCGGCAACCAACAAAATGAAAGAGAACCTGGCCGAAGAACTCACCGAACTCAAAAAACAGGTAAAAGCCATTCAGATGAAATTGAATTTGTAATAACAAATAAAAGGTCAGCAAACAAACACCATAACTAAAGCAATACAACTGACAACATGTAAATAAATCAAGCCCAATCGTTCAACATGCTTTACGCCATCATCGATATTGAAACCACCGGGTTGTCGCATCTTAACAACAACCGGCATAAAAAAGCCATCGAAATGAAAAACGCCATTGCCAGAGTTGATTATAAAATTACCGGTAGCGAGTTGGTGGCGCTGCTGCTGGAATCATCTGAAATAAAAAAACATCAACCGGTATTTAACAGGGCGCAACGCCGCACCTACTTTAACTACGGACTCTATTCGTTTATCGATGATGAGGGTTACATCAACCTGAAGCTGATGAAAATTATTGATGAACTAAACCCGATTTACACTTACTCCTCCATGCACGAAGGGAAGGAGCACATTACTAACCTGACCGAACGTTACGAACTTTGTCAAAAACTTACCGGGTTGTACGATACAGCCGGCGCCTGTTTTCATTATCAGATTCATCAATGCAAGGGTGCCTGTATTGGTAAAGAGCCACCGGAAGTTTACAACGGAAGGGTAAGACAAGCCCTGGAAAATTATCATTTTGAAAAGCAAAACTTTTTTGCCATCGACAAAGGACGATCTG
>CAZKGB010000266.1:0-4196 GCA_964551935.1 uncultured Lentimicrobiaceae bacterium
AATTTACCTCCGCTACCGCTGCGGTAAATCACTCGGCATGACCTTCGTTTATTTAAAGACGAATTGTAAATTGAAAACCGTGCGCCGGGTCATCCCGAGTGGTTTTTTCTGACGTTAGGAAGAAAAAATTGTATCGAGGGAGGTGGGATGGAAGCTAATTACAACAATCCCGCCCGCCATGCTACTAATCTCACTTTGGCACCCTTCGACACCCTTCGACGAGCTCAGGGTTCAGCTTAGGGGCCGAGGTCGGGATGACACGGTTCTTCTTGCTTCAAAGCAAAACCTTCCCCATTAATCACTATTTAAAAACCTTGTTCAGCCACAGTTTACCCATGTACAGCACATGATACATCGAAGGAACAATAATAAGTGTTAAAAAAGTGGCAAAACTAAGGCCAAAGATAACCGTCCAGCTGAGTGGTCCCCAAAACACCGTATTATCGCCTCCCCAATAAATATCAGGATTAAAGTGGTTAAGAAACCGGATAAAATCGATGTTGAATCCGGTTGCCAGCGGAATAAGCCCCAGGATGGTTGTGATGGCCGTTAACAGCACCGGGCGTAATCTCGTTTTCCCTGCTATTACAATGCAGTCGATTGACTGATCCAGCGGCAGATTATCGTTGTCATCAAGTCCCAATTCCTTCTTACGGCGCTGTTTTACCAATCCGATGTAATCGATTAAAACGATAGCATTGTTTACTACGACACCCGCCAGCGAAACAATTCCAATCCCCGTCATAATTACAATAAAGTCCATGTGAAAGGTTGCCAATCCGCCAAACACGCCAATGGTACTCAATACCACGCTAAACATGATGATAGAGGGTTTTACCACCGAGTTAAACTGCGATACCAGAATAATCATAATCAACGCCAAAGCAATAAGCAGGGCGGTAAAAAGAAACTTGGTGGCATCGCGTTGTTCTTTCTGCTCTCCGGTAAAGGAGTAGTTGTAACCGGCAGGCATTTCAAACCCTTCAAGCAGATCCTTTATCTGAGCATTTATCTCGGTAGCATTGTATCCCTTTATCACATTTGAATAGATGGTAACGATACGCTTACGGTCGATACGTTTAATGGAGCCATAGGTAGAGCTATAATCAAAATCGGCTACCGACGAAATAGGAACCTGAACAATTTTACCGGTTGCCTGGCTGCGGAAGGTAATCCGCTGGTTCATTAAAGTAGGAATGTTGTACCTGTATTTATCATCCAGTTTAATACGGATTTTATACTCGTCTTCGTCCTGCTTAAAATCAGAAACCTCTTTTCCAAAAAGGGATGTCCTGATAGCATCGCCAATCTGACCCGTTGAAAGGCCAAAACGGCGTGCTTGTTCACGATCAATTTTAACCAAAAGCTCTGGTTTATCAGGATTTAAATCAATTTGCAACCCTTCGATACCGGGAATGGCCGCCCTGTTGATTATCGATCGAATGGTATCACCCAAGAACAATAGTGTTTTAAAATCTTTCCCGCTAAGTTCAATGTTGACGGGTTTTCCGGCAGGAGGTCCTTCACGTTGTTGTTCCAACGAGATATCCACACCGGGATACTTACCGATCAGCTCTTTGGAAAACTGCTTCAAAATATCCACCGTACTAATTCCATGCCTGTCTTTAAAATCAACAAAGTTAACGGTGATGATACCCTTGTTGGAACCACCTCCCCGTCCGGTAAACCCTTCGTTTTGCCCCACGGCACCCTTTCCGGTAATAGATAGTATCGATTTAACAATATCCATATCGGGCGCCAACATGGAATAAACATCCTTTTGCAGAACTTTCATGGTGCTATCGGTTACGGCAATGTCGGTACTAATGGGCAGCTCGGCAATAACGTTAATGAGTTTCGGGTTTGAATGCGGAAACAAATCAACCTTGGGCTTGCTTGCAAAGTAAAAAAAGATGGTAACAATAAGCAGCATGAAAGTACCGGCGATAAAATAAAACGGGTTTCGCTTGTAAAGTGCAAACTGCACAATCTTGAGATACGTATTTTCGAGCCAGGGCAGAAACGATATCCTAAACCAGGATGAGATATAACTAAAAACAAAGTAGTTTAACAAGGTTACGATAACAGATATCACCATAAGGGTTCCCATCCAGTTTATTCCGGCCAAATAACTAAACAGGGCCAACACCGATAAGATGAGGGTAATACGAAAGACTACTTTTTTGTTGGGACGATCATGCGGGTCTTCTTTTCTGTAAAAGTCGACAAACACCACGGGCACAATTACCAACGCCACAAACAGCGATGAGGTAAGCGTGATGATAAGGGTTTCGGGAAGATATTTCATAAATTCCCCCATCAGGCTTTTCCAAAACAGGAGCGGGAAAAAGGCTGCCAGCGTGGTGGCCGTGGACGAGATAATAGGCAGTGCCACTTCACCAACGGCCTGCTTGGCCGCTTCCAACACCGGAAATCCCCGGTCCACAAAGCGGTATATATTTTCGGTAACCACAATGGCGTTATCCACCAGCATACCCAAAGCCAGGATAAGCGCAAACAAAACAATCATGTTTATTCGGTAATCGAGCAGCCCCATCACCATAAACGAAAGAAACATCGACATGGGTATGGCAAACCCTACGAACAGCGAGTTACGGGTTCCCAGAAAAAAGTAGAGCACCAGCACCACGAAAAGAATACCCATGATAATACTGTTTTCGAGGTTGGTAAGCTGTTTTTTTACAATCTCACTTTGATCGTTGGTGTAAGTAATTACCAGGTTATCGGGAATAACCTTTGTTTTGTGTGCATCCTGCATAATTTCAAACACCTGATCGATGGTTGAAAGCAGATTTTCACCACCTTTCTTCACCACCTGAAGCGTAACTACCGGATCTTTATCCAACCGGGCATAACTGTCGGGCTCTTTAAAACCAAAGTCAACCGAGCCCACATCTTTCAGATAAACAACATTGCCCTTTTCCGATTTTACAATAATGTTTTCGATCTCTTCGGGGTTGGTAAATTCGCCAATAACACGTACCGATCGCATTACTTTACCTATTTTAAGATTACCGCCCGAAACGGACATGTTCTCGAACTTGATGGCATTTTCAACATCTTTATAACTAACCCTTAAATCGGCCATTTTATAAGGATCAAGGTTTACCTTTACCTCTTTTTCGCTCACCCCGGTAATGTTGACCTTCGACACTTCGTAGATGGTTTCAAACTCATCTTTCAAATCTTCGGCAAAACTCTTGAGCTCGGTAATGCTGAAATCACCCGACAAGTTAACGTTGATTACCGGAAACTCGCTCACATCGATATCGTTAACAACCGGATCGGTGGGAAGATCGTCGGGGAGGTCGCCTTTGGCTTTATCCACGGCATCTTTCACATCCTGCAAAGCACTTTTGATGTCCACGTTGGTTTGAAACTCGATAAAAATGGAAGAGGCATCCTGTGCCGAAGAGGAGGTCATTTTTTTTATTCCCTTTACCGACTCAATCTCCTTTTCCAGCGGACGGGTTACCAGATTTTCCATATCCACCGGAGGGTTTCCCGGGTAGATGGTTTGAACCATTATTGTTGGAAACTGAATATCGGGATAGAGCTCTTTAGGCATGTTAACGTACGAGTAGAGTCCGAAAATAATGGCTATGATGGTGAAAAGGTAAACCGTATTTTTGTTTTTTAGAGCCCAGGTTGAAAGCCCGAAATTACGTATCACCTTATCTCTATTGCTATCGTTTTGATTCATGGTTGATAAATTTCTGATTTTCGTTTGCGGTAACTATTTAACACCAATGGCAACCCCGTCGGAAACATTGTTGTAACCGTCGGTAATGATGGTTGTCCCATCACCAATACCCGACTTTATTTCGGTGTTACCCTTGTACGAAAGGCCGGTGGTTACATAGCGCTTGGTAGCCATTAGCACGCCCGATTCTTTAACGGCAATGTAGAGGTATTTCCCTTTGATATCTTCGCGAATAAGATACGACGGAACCACGATAGCCGAGTTGGTTTCGTAATCTTTGAGATTTAGTGTAGCCATCATATTGGGTTTAATTTTGTTATCGCTATTATTCAAATTAACCTCTACATCAAAGGTCCGGTTGGCCGGATTGACCACATAGCCAATTCGATTGATAGAAGCTATTATTTTCATATCCGGAAAAGTGGGAAAGGTAACCAACACCGAGTCGCCAACCGTAATGGCCGGAATATAT
>CAZKGB010000267.1:0-4182 GCA_964551935.1 uncultured Lentimicrobiaceae bacterium
GGTGTGATAAAGCAGAAATAAAGGCTGTGTTTTTCACCTGCCACTTGGGTGATGAGGCTTTCTCGCGGTATTTTTCTTTAAAATATTTTGGAATGCCCGTGATTAACCCTGCCGTATCCAAAACATGCAAATAATGAGCAATAGTGGTGGTGTTGCCTGCTTCCTGTAACTGTCCCAACATTTTTGTGTACGATAATATTTGTGCTGTATAATGTACTCCCATTTCAAAAACCTGTCGTAGCAAGGCCGGTTTGTTAATTTGCGACATCATTAATATATCTTTTGACAAGGTTGCTTCAATGAGGGCGTTTTTTATGTATTCTTTCCAACGGTCTTCCTCGTTTATTAATGAAAATGCCCCCGGATAACCTCCAAACCATGCGTATTGTTCTTCATTCATGCCAAAGCATTCGTTCATTTCCGAAAAACTCCAATGGGGTATTTTTATTAGTTCGAACCTTCCTGCAAACGATTCGTGTAAACCCTTTTGCACCATCAGGCCGGAGGAGCCCAGGAGTATTACTTTCAGGTTGATGTTGTTAAACGAATCGGTATCCCATAGTTTTTTTACAATCTCACTCCAATTTTTAACTTTCTGTATTTCATCAATGATTAACAAAAACTCATTAAAGTTACTGTTTTTCAACTGTATTCGGGCTGTTTCCCATTGTTGTTCAATCCATATATCATCGGCAGCAGGAACGTTATCAACCGTAACGTAATGGTATGGAATGGTTGTTTCATGACAAAGTTGATGAATTAAGGTAGTTTTTCCCACCTGCCGGGGACCGGTAACCGCTTGAACAAATTTTCGAGGTTGTTCTATCCTGTTCTTAAGTATTTGAAAATAAGCTCTTTTATATTTCATAATTGCAAATATAACAATTTACTCAATATACTGAGTAAAATTACTCAATACACTGAGTATATATACTTCTAAAATCTCAACGCTTCAATCCCTGCCTCGCCGGTTTATCAGCCGAATACCCCGAACTGCCTGCCAGGTATAGTGTTTTTGCCAATCCAACATTGATTACCTTTTTTGATGGACGCGAATACAAGCGCGAGAGTAAATACATATCCATTCCGCAGCTTACCGAAAGTATATCGAGACCCTACAGTATGATTTTTGAAAATTAGCTCACTCCGGTTTTTAACTTTTCGCTTCAAAAGCCGGGTCAGATTCGTAGTCCACGCCAAAGGGATATTGTCTATTTTTTTCTTATCAGGTAAAGCCCGTCTCTGATAGAGAGCATCACCTTTTCAACACGACTGTCGTTGTTTACCATCTCGTTGAAATCTTGAATACCTTTGGTCTCTTTATCGGTTTTGGTGAGCTTTTCAATTACTTTTCCACCCCAAAGAACATTGTCGGCCAGGATAAATCCCCCTTTTCTGACTTTTGGAAAAACAGCCTTGTAGTAATCGGTGTACTGTTCTTTATCGGCATCGATAAAAACCAAATCGAACTGCTGTAACAAACCGGGAACAATTTCTGTAGCATCGCCCGGCATCATGGATATTTTTTCGTCCAGACCGGCTTCTTTAAAAAAACCTGTTGCCATGGTTTCAATCTCTTCGTTGTTGTCGATGGTGATGAGCTTTCCGTCCGGCGGCATCACCATCGCCATAGCCACGGCGGAATAACCGGTAAAGGTTCCTATTTCAAGGATTCTTTTTGGCTGAATCATTTGTACAATCATTTGCAGAAATTTTCCCTGAACTTTTCCCGAAACCATATTAGGATAAAAGGTTTTCAGGTTGGTTTCGCGCCATATTTTATGAAGAATCTCCTCTTCGCTCCCTGAGTGATAAAATATATACTCCTCTGCTGTTTTATTAACTATTTCCATTGACTATTTGCTTTCGTAAATTAATTGACTGAGTTGATCGAAGTTAAAGATTTCGTTAGCCGCTTGCATTAAATCGGAAGCGGTAAGGTTTTTAATAATGTTAATACTTTGCTCAAAGCTGTTTACTTTTGAACGGTACAGATGCGACCGGGCCATACTCAGCATTTCATTCACAGGCATTTCGTAGCTAATGGCCATCTGGCCCATAAACTGTTTTTGTGCCCTATCAAATTGCAGGGAGCCGGTTTTTTTGCTTTTTAAAAGATTCAGTTCCTTTTTAATCAGCTCAATTCCCTTGTTAATATATTTTGGATCGGTTCCCAGGTAAACCGAAAAAACACCGGTATCGGAATAGGGTTGGTAGTAGGACTCAATCTGGTAAGCAAACCCGTATTTTTCGCGAATGCCCATATTCAATCGTGAATTCATGGCGGGACCCCCCAACAGATTATTTAAAAGCATCATAGCCGGCTTTTTTTTATCCAAACGCGAATAAGCCGGCCCACCCAACATCAGGTGCGACAAATACGATTCTTTTTTAACCGCTTTTTTTGTTGGAAAATAACGTTGAAACGGTACTCTTGCGGTGTGGTTCTCCGATTCGGAAAACGCTTCAGAATATTTCTCAACCAGTTTAACCAATTTAGAAAAATCGATTTCACCCACCGAAGCAATTACCATGTTCCGGGTACTGTAATGCGATTTTAAAAACCTTACGATGTCCTCTCTGGAATAGCGCTTTACTTTTTTAGCATTGCCAAGAATGTTTCTTCCCAGCGGATGCCCGTCAAACACCAACTCTTCAAAATCATCGTAAATAAGCTCAGCCGGCGAATCGTTATAAGAATTAATCTCATCCATAATCACCTCCTTTTCTTTTTCCACCTCCTTTTCGGGAAAAACAGAATTAAAGGCCACATCGGCAAACAGTTCGAGGGTTCGCTCGTAATAGGGCGACAGGAATGAAGCGTAAATTACGGTTTCCTCTTTAGTAGTAAAGGCATTCAGTTCGCCACCTACATTTTCAATCCTGCTTAAAACATGCCAGGTTTTTCGTTTGCGGGTTCCTTTAAAAATAAGGTGTTCAATCATGTGAGCCAGGCCATTTTCATTTTCCGTTTCATCGCGCGATCCGGTTTCAACCATTAAACCGCAATGCGACACCATGCCATTTTTGGCCTTGTGTATGATTTTTATACCGTTTGATAATGTATGATATTGATAATCCAATTTTCAGCAATTCATTTGACTTACCGGCAAAATTAAGAAGAATAACATCCTAAATCCGGTAATCCAATATTTTTGCTAGTTTTACAACCAATAACATCTCTGTATGGAAATAATGTTAAAAAAGCGTTTTTACCGAAACCTTGAACACAACATAAGCTTGCTGGTGTTAAATTTTATTTATGTGTTCGTGTGGGGATTAACCGATGGTAATTTTGAGAAATATGGATATGGTATTATCTTTTCATTGATTTTTGTTTTTGCCATCCGGGCTATTAAAGAGCACAACACGAAATTGTATTATTTTTCAGCTGCCGCCGCTATCATTTTTTGGATTTCGTTTTTTTTCGACTTGAAGTATTTTATGCTTATTTCGCATCTTTTTTCGGTTCTGTTTTTTATTATTGTTGTTGTATTGTCGGTTATTAAACTCGCTAAAGCAAAGGAAATTTCAGCCATCGAATTTATTGAAGCGGTTAATATTTACTTTTTTTTAGGCATTATTGGTTCGATTCTTTTATCCGTTGTTTATTGGATGAATCCCAATGCTTTTAGCACGGGTGAATCGTTAACCGCACCAGCCGATTTAATCTATTTTAGTTTTGTAACATTAACCTCACTGGGATATGGCGATATATCACCCGTTGATCCGATTGCCAGAAGCATTTCTATATTTTTAAGTTTCTCAGGACAAATATACATTGCCATGATTATTTCGATGTTGGTTGGAAAATATTTGAATTCGAAAACTTCTTAGTTACTTCCCATAGCGTTGAAGATAATCCAAAGCTCAACCTCATTATCGTATGTTTTAAAAGCGGGGATATGAACTTCATCATTATACATCTTTCCATGTATTGAAAAAATACGAAAGTTTGCCGATCCTGATCCCGGTTTGGTGATATCCATTTGAAAATGAAGTGTCTGATTAAGATTCATACTTTCACATATCAATTGTAATTCAACAGGGTAAGACTGATTAATATTTTTCTGATTGATGATATCTCTAATGGGAAGGGAGCCTTTAAACTCATAATATACCTCGTCTGTATCTAGATCTTGCGGCCGGCTATTTTCCATGGTTTTTCTGAAATCTATATTG
>CAZKGB010000268.1:0-4166 GCA_964551935.1 uncultured Lentimicrobiaceae bacterium
CATCCAGCACACAAACAACAAAGTACGGGCAAATGCCCAAATTACAGCAAAACAAATGACGCCCGAAGGGCAAATAACGCGACCACAGGGAGCAAATGACAGCGAAGCAAATGACGGGCGAAGCCCAAATGGCAGCGCAGCATATTCCGCCCGAAGGGCTAATTACAAAAATTTACCCTTATCGTATCATCCTCTTTCATACCTTTGCAAAAAACAAAAAAGCAACAATAATGGTTAACTTTAACGATAATCAATACTCTTCCGAAGAGCTTACCAAAGAGATTAAATACTTAAAACTTCTTTCTGATACTTTTCCCAGTATACAGACTGCCAGCACCGAAATCATCAACCTGGAGGCAATTATGAACCTTCCTAAAGGTACCGAGCATTTCCTGACCGATATTCACGGTGAAGATGAAACTTTTAGCCACGTTATTGCCAACGCTTCCGGTGTGGTTAAACGTAAAGTGGAAGACATCTTTGGCAAAACACTCCGGGAAAAGGAAAAACGACAGCTCATCACATTAATCTATTACCCTAAAGTTAAACTGGATCTGATTTTAAAAGAGGAGACCGACGTTAACGAATGGTACTCCATTACCCTGCAACGACTGGCAAAAGTAGCACGAGCCTCTTCATCAAAATATACCCGCTCAAAAGTACGAAAAGCCATGCCGGTTGACTTTAGCTACATTATTGATGAGTTGTTAAACGAAAGTGGTGAGGACAAAGAGGAGTATTTCGAAAGCATTATCAACACCATTATTAATATCAACAGGGCACCCGCTTTTATTATTGCCATGTGTAAATTTATCCAACGCTTGCTTATCGACCGGCTACATATAATTGGCGACATCTTCGACAGGGGACCCAGTGCCGAAAAAGTAATGGATAAACTCATGGAACATCATGCTGTTGATATTCAATGGGGAAACCACGATATTATCTGGATGGGAGCCGCTTCCGGTAATCTGGCACTGATAGCGACCATCATAAGAATATCGTTACGCTATCAAAACATCGACACCCTTGAAGACGCTTACGGCATCAACATGCTCCCGCTGGCCACTTTTGCCCTGGAAACTTACAAAAATGACCCATGCGATCTGTTTGCTCCTAAAACAGAAGTCATCGATAAAAATACCGAACTGGTGAAAAAGATGCACAAAGCCATTGCGATTATTCAGTTCAAACTGGAGGGAGAAATCATTAAACGAAATCCGCACTTCAATATGGATGATCGTTTGGTTCTTAATCAAATAGATTTTAAAAAGGGTACCATCACCATTGGCGGTAAAAAACACGAACTCCTGGATAAGAATTTTCCAACCATCAACCCAAAACACCCTTACAAGCTCACTAACGAAGAGGCTGAAATAATGGACAAACTTCGCCTCAGTATTAAAAATTCCAAACGGCTTCAAAAACACATCGAGTTTCTGTTTTCGCATGGCAGCATGTACCTCACCTACAACTCAAACCTGCTTTATCACGGCTGCATTCCAATGAACAGCGACAAATCGTTTCAAAAATTTGAAATTGGAGGAAGTGCCGTTTCCGGTAAAAAACTTTGCGATCGATTTGAAATTGCTGTCCGCCGCGGATACCAGCATCGGTTCAGCCCTAAAAATGAAAATATCAACCTGGATTATTTTTGGTATCTATGGTGTGGTAAGACCTCTCCCCTGTTTGGCAAAAAAAAGATGACCACTTTCGAACGCTACTTTGTTGCCGACAAAAATACCCACAAGGAAGAGCGCAACGATTATTACAACTTAGTATATAACGACGAAAGTTGTGCTGATAAAGTGTTAACGGAATTTAACCTCGACCCGAAAACATCCCATATTGTAAATGGCCACGTTCCGGTAAAAGTTAAAAAAGGCGAAAGCCCGATAAAGGCAAACGGCAAATTGTTTGTTATTGACGGCGGCATGTCGAAACCCTACCAAAAAGTTACCGGAGTGGCCGGCTATACATTAATATATAATTCGTATGGATTGGTTTTGGTTGAACACGAACATTTTGATTCGAGGCAAAAAGCCATTGAAGAGGAAATTGATATTATTTCAAACCGTGTATTTATCGAAGCAAAAACCAATCGTAAGCGGGTAAGAGATACCGATATAGGTAAAGAAATACAAAATCAAATTGATGATTTAAAGCTATTACTGGCAGCTTACCGGAAAGGTTTAATAAAAGAGAGGTTATAACATTGTCAGAATTGAAACCTTAACCCCAACCTAAAGCACATGAATGCAATTCATGGAAAAACAACAATTTAAACCGTCATTCGTTAATTAAAACATGGTAAGAGTATTTAAATTTGGAGGGGCATTATTAAAAGATGTCAAAGGTATTGAACAAATGGTATCCATCGTGGAGGAGTTTAAATGCGATCCCCTGATTGTTGTAGTTTCCGCTATCGGCAAAACAACCAACGCCCTGGAAAATCTTTTGACACTTGCATTAAACAACGACAAAAACCTTGCTTCGGAATACTTTTCCCTTAAAAGTTTTCACATTAACCTCATTCAGTCCCTGCCTTATGTAAACCGTAACGAACTGATTTCAGATGTAGAAACCAGCTTTAGAGATCTTTGGGATGCCTTAAACAAAAAATATGATAATTACTATTTTGCCTATGACCAAATAGTTAGCTTTGGAGAGAAAATTTCAGGAATAATCGTTTCAAAAAGGCTGTCAGCTAACAAACTATTAGCTGAAGAGCTTCCCACGCAATCGATTATTGCTACCGACAGCAACTTTACCGATGCTTTGGTTGACTGGGAAAAGACCCAAACAAATATTACCTCCTCCCTAATACCGTTACTTCATAAAGGCAAGATTGTAGTAACCCGGGGGTTTATTGGCAGCAACGAAAAAGGAGAAGTTACAACCCTTGGAAGAGAGGGCTCCGACTTTACAGCGGCCATCATAGGCAGTATTATAAAAGCCGATGAAATAGTTATCTGGAAAGATGTGCCCGGTTTGATGAACGCGGACCCTAAACTATTTGATGACGCAATAAAACTCAATAACATTTCATATCACGAAGCCATTGAGCTGGCCTTTTACGGCGCTTCGGTTATTCACCCGAAAACCATCCAGCCCCTGCAAAAAAATAATCTAACCTTACAGGTACGCTCTTTTTGGCAACCTCATACTGCCCCATCCCTCATTTCAGACAACACCCTGGAAGATGAGAAAGTACCGAAGATAATTGTGAAAAACAATCAAACGCTGCTAAGTATCAGTTCACGTAACATGGATTTTATCGGTGAAGGAAACCTGTTTCATATTTTCAAACTATTTAACAAGCATAAAATCCACATTAACCTGATGCAAAACTCAGCCATTAGCTTTTCGGTATGTTTTGACAACAATATTAAAAAGCAGGACGCTTTAGTAAAAGAGTTGTCAAAATTATTTTACGTTAAATACAATACGGGGTTAACCCTGCTTACCCTGCGCCATTACAACAACGATTTTTTATTAAAACACACATCAGGTCGAAAAGTGCTTCTTGAACAAAAAAACCGGAAAACAGCTCAATTTTTATGCGTTTTTTAGTGTTTTTTGCCTTTCTTACTGATTTTCCGTTTGTTATGATACTTACCGGGTATTTTACTTTAAGGTTGAAGTGCCGATTTTGGCAAAAACCTACACTTTAGTGTAGTATAAAAACTACACTGTTCCTACCTTGTTTTAGGCTTTTTTATGTGTTTTCTTTGTACCAAACAAACCATTAAAAATTTACCACCATGAAAAAACAAGTATTATTTTCAGTATTTTTTGTAGTATCAATCTTCTTTTCGGCAAATGTTTTTGCACAATACCCAATTGCCTCCTATGACACTCCGGTGAATACAGGAACCTATTTCAGCATGGACCAAAGTCAATCTCCCGCCATGTCTGCTGAAAAAATAAAAATGGTTATTAACACAACAAACCCAAACACCGCACCAACTGCCGGTGTTGTTACCTTTGTAGTGTTTTCGCTCGATATGCAAACCTTTCAGGGACCCTACACCATTGAAATAGGAACCTCCAAAACAGTAGACATCGACGAAAGAGCCTGGGGACTGGTTGTGGTAGGGCAAACCGGTGACTGCCTTATGTCGGTTTATACCAATGCTTCCGACACTCAATAAAAATATTCTTTC
>CAZKGB010000269.1:0-4160 GCA_964551935.1 uncultured Lentimicrobiaceae bacterium
GGGAGATCCCTCAGTCGTGCCTCCTTCGGGATGACGTTGGGGCTTGCGGGAGGGGAAATCCCGAATGCACCATTCGAACGGGCCTCGTTGCTTCTTACGTTGCTTTTCTCGGAATGACGTGGGTTGTGCTGTAAAAGCGGTTGTGTGTGGCAATGTTACTCTGAGCAAAGTCGAAAAGTGACAGTGGGTAAGAGTGACTCTTTGATTGATCTATTTATTTTTTTGTTCTTTCCGGATTTTCAGAAACAAAACTTTTCCAGCTGTTATAGCTTTTCCCGTCTGATTGGGGCTTGTCGCCCTGAAAGAAATGACAAACAGCCACGGCCACCCCATCGGTAGCATCAAGGTATTTGGGGATATCTTTAAAGTTGAGGATGGTTTTTAGCATGGCGGCCACCTGTTCTTTGGAGGCGCTACCCGATCCCACCACCGACATCTTTACTTTTTTGGGAGAATACTCGAAAATAGGAACATTTTTATGAAGTCCGGCAGCCATGGCAACCCCTTGCGCTCTGCCCAGCTTAAGCATGCTCTGCACGTTTTTCCCGAAGAAGGGTGCCTCCAGTGCCATCTCGTCGGGATGATATTCTTCGATAAGCCCTACCGTTCGTTCAAAAATCTTTTTTAATTTTAACGGATGATTGTCGTATTTTGCGAGCTTTAACACTCCCATGGTAATCAGACTGATGGCGTTGCCCTGCTGATGAATAAGCCCGTAGCCCATGATGTTGGTGCCCGGGTCAATGCCTAATATAATGCGGTCGGTTGCCAAATGATGCTTTTTTTAATGAAAACAAAACTACAGAAAACATACAACATAGCTATCAGGTTAATCATTATTATCCTGGCGACTTATTTTTTGTATCACCAACTGTTTCATCGTAAGGATTTAACTTCACTGCCCGAAACTTTACGATTGTTTTCTAATGAAAAAGGTTTTTATCTACTTATTTCTTTTGTTATTATGCTTATTCCGGTCAATCTTGTACTGGAAACTTTTAAATGGAAATTTTTAATCTCCAAATTAGAAAAAGTATCCTTTATTAATGCCTTTAAAGCAGTTCTAACGGGTGTTTCAGTAAGCATGTTTATGCCCAACCGTACGGGTGATTATTTTGGAAGAGTTTTTATTTTGAAAAAAGCAGATCGTTTTCAGGCTATCTTGTCAACCATGTTAGGTAGTATGGCCCAGTTAATTACTACCCTGTTGTTTGGCTTCGTTTCGATTGCTTTTTTAGTTCCGCAGTATGTAAATCTGATTAATCTTAACCTGTGGCTTTATGTTGGATTGCTGATTTTATTGATTATTTCAGCCTTTACCATTGTTTTTGCCTATCTTGAGTTTGCCGCCTTTACTGATATCTTAAAGCGTATTACCGGGCGGGAATACAATAGAATTAAAAAATATGCACAGGTTTTTTCGTGGTATCATTTACACGATTTATTAAAAGTACTACTCTTAAGTATTGGAAAATATCTGGTCTTTTCGTTTCAGTTTTTCCTGCTGTTAAGGGCTTTTGGCGTTTCCATACATTACATCGATGCCATGTTGCTAATTGCCATGGTGTATTTATTAATGACCATCATCCCCACCATTGCCTTAAGCGAAATAGGCATCAGAGGCTCCGTGAGTATCTATGTTTTTGAAAGCTGGATGCAGTTGTCAGGTAGCTGGTCCGACAGTGCGGCATTGGGAGTGGTAACCGCTTCATCATTGTTGTGGTTAGTAAACCTGGCCTTCCCGGCACTCATAGGGTTGGGTTTTGTGTTTAGCCTTAAGTTTTTCAGAAAAGCCCCTGCAATATGATAGTTTTTATTGAAATATTCTTCTGGTTACAGCTTCTGTTTTCACTACTCTATCTGATAATAATTGCCGTGTTTACTTATGGCTGGTTTACACTGAAACAAAACGGGAATCCGAAAGGCATTGGTGAGACGAAAGCCAGTGTGATTGTAGCTGTTCGCAATGAAGCGGAAAACATCAAAAAGTTATTGGATGCCCTGTTAGACCAAACCTGCGACCTTAAACTCTTTGAGGTTATTGTGGTTGACGATCACTCCGAAGACAATACGGTAAAATTGATTCAGGATTTTGCCGCTTCTCATGCAGAGATTGATATAAAGCTGTTGCATTCGGCGGGAACGGGGAAAAAACAAGCCGTCAGCCGGGGAATAGAATATGCTGTTAATAATCTGATTATTACCACCGATGGTGATTGTGTTCCCGGCAGGCAATGGATTGCCAAAATGGCTGGCTATTTTGAAAAACATCAACCCCGGATTATTTTGGGCCCTGTAGTTTATATGGAAGAAAGGGGATTGTTACAACAGCTTTTTTCACTCGATTTTATCAGTCTGGTGGCATCGGGCGCCGGATCGGCGGGCGCCGGGTTGCCGTTTATGGGGAATGCCGCCAACATGGCTTTCGATAAATCGGTGTTTAGCAGTGATAGTTTAAAAGAGGACTTTTCGTCGGGTGATGATGTTTTTTTAATTCACGCGGTTAAAAAACAGTACGGGAGCAGAAGTATCCATTTTTTAAAAGATGCTCAAGCTCTTGTAACTACCCGGGCACCGGCTAACTGGAGTGCTTTTTTAAACCAACGGTTACGTTGGGCATCAAAGGCCAGGGGATATCACGATTTTTGGTCGCTATTGGTGTCGTGGTCGGTTTTGTTGTTTAATATTGGTTTAGCACTACTTTTTACAGCCGGCTTTTTTTGGAGATGGATGTGGGTTGTATGGATGCTTTTCATCGCCTTAAAAGCGTTTATTGATTTCCCGCTATTAAGCGGATACGCTCAATTAACAGGCAAGTCGAAACAATTGGTTTATCTGTGGCCCATGGAGTTTATTTACCCCTTTTACGTTGTCATGGCCGGTATTGGGTCGCTGTTTGTAAAATATCGTTGGAAAGGACGAGAGGGTCTCAAGTGATATATTGACTATTTTCGCCGGTGAATTGGAACCCCGTTTGTTAAAACGCAATTTCAAAATAAAATGGCTGAAATTTTACTTTTTTTGTTTTTTGGAGCTATCCTGCTGATATCGTTTTATCTGCTCTATTTTTTTTCAGAACACTACTTTATTCCTTCGCTGGACGATATTGGCAAGCGGTTTAGTCTTTCATCAGACATTTCAGGAGCTACGCTGATGGCAGCCGGATCGAGTGCTCCCGAGTTAGCTGTTGTGGTTGTCTCCTTGCTTAAAAACGGCAATCACGAAGCCATTGGAATAGGAACCATCGTGGGGTCGGCCCTGTTTAACCTGTTTGTTATTGTTGGTGCCGTTATGGTAGTAAAATCCAATAAAAAGATGGTGTGGCAACCGCTGGTGAGAGATCTGGTTTTTTACGCGCTTTCCATTTTACTGCTGGTTTTCTCTTTTAGAGACGGTAGTTTTAGTCTGCCGGAAGCAACCGTTTTTGTGGGTGGTTATCTGGTTTACTTTGGAAGTTTATTTGTTTGGAAAAAGCTGTTTCCTTATAAAGATACCGAACTTCATGACCATGAGGAAGAGGAACCCGGCTTGAATTCGTTTGACAGGCTGCTAAAAAGGGTTATTCCAAAAGTAAACAACCTTTACATTGCATTTGTGCTTGATATTGTTGTAATCGGGCTGCTAAGCTGGGCATTGGTATCAAGTGCCATCGAGGTTTCTGCCCTATTGGGTATCCCCGAAATTATTGTCGCTTTAACGGTTATTGCTTTGGGCACTTCAGTTCCCGATCTGGTAGCCTCGGTAATTGTAGCTAAACAGGGAAGGCCGGGCATGGCCATTAACAACGCGGTGGGATCTAATATTTTTGATATTCTGATTGGACTGGGGCTTCCTTTTATGTTGCTGTTTCTGTTTTCATCAGGTGTTGTTCCGGTTGATAACGGCTCCCTGTCCGTTTCGTTTATTCTGTTGATGGGCTCCATTGTTTTACTGGTATTTGGTTTTTTGTTTAGCAGATGGAAAACCAAATCGTGGCTTGGATGGACTTTGATTTTGCTCTATCTTGGCTATCTCTTGTACCAAATTGCCACTGTTGTCGGGTTTGGGACTTGATGAGGCAGAACGTGGCTTTACCCGTAGGTTCACCCTATTAAATCAGTTTAATCCGATAAAAGAAAACTTTGTAGAATTATAATCTTGCCGGGAGGCTCTTTCTTTAT